>JAAYAV010000406.1 GCA_012719195.1 Anaerolineae bacterium
ACGTCGATCACCGTGCCCGGCCCCTGGGGAGTGCTTACGGTGTCGTTGCGCTTGGGCATCGCCGCGCGCATGGTGACGTAGTAGTCATCCTCGTAGGCCAGACAGCAGAGCAGCCTCCCGCAAGCGCCGGAGATCTCCAGCGGGTTGAGGGAGAGGTTCTGGTGCTTGGCCATGCGGATGGAGACCTTGCTGAACTCCTGTAGCCAGTCCCGGCAGCACAGGAGCCTGCCACAGATGCCCTGGTCGCCGACCAGCTTAGCTTCATCGCGGACACCGACCTGGTGCAGGTCGATGCGGGTGCGGAAGATGCGCGCTAGGGACCGGACCAGATCGCGGAAGTCGACGCGACCCTCGGCGGAGAAGTAGAAGAGCAGGCGGCTGCCGTCGTAGTTGTACTCGGCTTTGAGTACCTTCATGGGTAGCTTGTGCTCGCGGATGAGCTCTCGGCAGCGTTGCAGCGCCTCGCCCTCTCTCTCGTACAGCCGCTCCATCTCCAGCAGTTCGCGGTTGCCCACCCGCCGGATTACCGGCTTCAGCGCTCCCACCAACTCCTTGTTGCTCACCTGCTTGGGGCCGGCCACCACCATCCCCACGTCCTGCCCCCGGCTCGTGTCCACGAGGACGTAGTCCCCGCCGGTGAGATCGGGCAGATGCTCGCAGCCGAAGTAGTAGGGTTTGGTATTGGGCCTAAACTGCACGGAGACGATCAGGGGCATAGGGGGTCAGCTTCCTTTGGAATCAACTAGGTGGGGGAGACGCAGCACCAGCACCGTCAGAGCCAGGCGCAGGTTGGCGTTACGGCGGATCTTCTCATCGATGTCGCCTAGGTGCCCCAAGACTCGGGCCGCCCCGGCGGCATCGATGCCGGTCAGTGCCGGCGGACGCTCTGCGGCGGGCATGAGATAGCCGTCACCGGCGCCGGCCAGGGCCAGCATCTGGTCGTGCCACCACAGCCGCCAGAGCTCCAGGTCGTCCAGTACCGCCTCGCGGCCCCGCTTACCCCACTCCTCGGCCCGGCGAATACGCTCGGCGCGGCGGCGGTGAGGCAGGTCGGCGGCCGCTTGCAGGGCCCGCTTTCGCTGCTGCCGGAGCGCGTCATCCTCCAGCGCCTGCAGGGCCCAACCCGGTCGACCCGCTGACTCGGCAGCCAGCGCGGCCGCTTCGTCCTCGGGCAGGCCCCGCCGGATCAGGTCGGCTCGGATCACGGCGGTAGGGACCGGTCGCAGTGTGAGCACCTGGCAGCGAGAGACGATGGTCGGCGCCAGGAGTTCCTTGGCGGTGGCGGTCAGGATGAGGACGGCGTGGGCAGGCGGTTCTTCCAGCGTCTTGAGCAGGGCGTTCTGGGCCTCGCGAGTGGCGGTGGAGAACTCAGTGAGGATGCGTACCTTATAGCCGCCTTCCTGGGGGCTGAGAGGCAGGTCCGTCTCCAGCTCTCGCACCTGGTCGATGCTGAATGCGGCTCCGGTCGGGGCGATGACGGCCACGCCCTGGTGGGAGTTGCGGCCGATGCGGCGGCAGGACGAGCAGCTGCCGCAAGGACGCGCGCCCACGTCTGGGGCCTGGCAGTTGAGCATGGCCGCCAACTCGAGCGCCAGAGCGGTCTTGCCCACGTGCGGGGGCCCCAGGAACAGGTGTGAGTTGCGTAGGGCGCCGGCCTGAAGCTGTCGCCTCAGATACTCCTTAGCCCAGTCATGGCCGATCAGGGCGTCATCCTGTCAACGCGGAGTGTCAAGTCGGGACCATTCTAGCACGGGCGGGGCGGCCGGTGAAAGACGACCCTCCTGCGTGGGCCGGGAGCGGAGGCTTGGCCCGATTTGGGCTCCGGGCTAGAATGGCGCCAGTCCAGTGAGGAGGCATGCGGTGAACCTGACTGCCGTGGCTATCGAGAAGCCGGAGGATGCCAACATCATCCTGGGGCAGAGCCACTTCATCAAGACGGTTGAGGACGTGTACGAGGCCCTGGTGGGCGCCGTGCCGGGCATCAAGTTCGGCCTGGCCTTCTGCGAGGCCTCGGGCCCCTGTCTCGTCCGCTCCACGGGCACGGACGCCGCCCTCACCGAACTGGCGGTGGAGAACGCTCTGTCTGTCGGTGCCGGTCACTTCTTCATCGTGATCCTGGGCCCGGGCGCCTTCCCGGTGAACGTGCTCAACTCCGTCAAGATGGTGCCGGAGGTGTGCCGGGTGTTCTGCGCCACCGCCAACCCGGTGCAGGTCCTGATCGCCGAGACGGACCAAGGGCGGGGCGTCGTGGGCGTGGTGGATGGTTCGTCCAGCGCCGGCCGCGAGTCCGACGAGGACGTGGCCGAGCGGAAGGCACTGCTGCGTCGGTTCGGCTACAAGCAATAGCCGCTTGAGTTCAGTCATTTTCGTCTTCCTGGACGGGTTCGGCCTGGGGCCCGCCGGCCCGGACAACCCGCTCTCGCAGTACGACTGGCCGCACCTGGGCCGGCTGCTGGGGGCTCGGCCCGTCCTGGGTGAGTGGGTGCGCGCACCGGACAGGCTGCTTACGCCGCTGGACGCGACCCTCGGCGTGGAAGGCACGCCCCAGTCCGCTACCGGACAGGTGTCGCTGTTCACCGGCCGGAATGCGCCCCGGGAGTTGGGCTACCACCTGCCCGCTTACCCCAACCGCAGGCTCCGGGCCATGCTGGACGAGGACAACATCCTCAAGCACACGGCGGACGCCTGCCTGAGATCTACCTTCGCCAACGCTTACAGCAGCGAGTACTTCCGCTACGCGGAGGCGGGCAAGGTCCGGCACTCCGCCACCACCCTGAGCGTCCTGGCGGCCGGGCAGCCCTTCCGGATGCTGGAGGACCTGCTTGCCGGGCGGGCGGTGTTCTGGGACATCACGAACGCCGAGCTAAGTTCGCGAGCGGGCTACGAGCACGTGCCCCTGGTAGCCGCAGAGGTGGCGGGCGAGCGGCTGGCCCGGCTTGCGAGCGACTACCATCTGGTGCTGTTCGAGTGCTTTCAGCCGGACCGGGTGGGGCACCGGCGCGATCGGGAGGCGGCGGAGTCCTTCCTGAAGGTGCTGGACGGCTTCCTAGGGACCTGCCGAGAAGCGCTGCCGGAGAACGCGAGTCTGGTGGTGTGCAGCGACCACGGCAACCTGGAGGACCTAGCGGCGGGGGGACACACGCGCAACCCAGTGCCGTTGATCGTGCTGGGCCCGGCGGCGAGGCAGTTTGCCGGGGCCACCGACATCACTCAGGTGGCCCCGGCCATCTACCGTTGTCTTGGTGTTGCCTAGCTCACTTCTTGTTGGAGCGATCTCCGTCGCGCAGGTCGTGTTGTCCCCGGCGGACGTTCTGATTCCGGAAGGTCATCTCCTTCAGTTCGTGAGAGCTGAACGCGCGCTTCTCCATCTCCTCCGCCAGCGAATCGAGCTCTGCCGCTATGGGCGCCATCTGGGGCGCGACCCTGGCACTGCGCCGCAGGACGTCCCTCGTGTCGCGCAACCTAGCGCCGGCCTGGGCGGCCAGCCCCTGCCGCCGCAGGTAGGACGCGTCTTGGCGCGCCCGGGCGCCTAGGTGCAGCCCCGCCCAGTGGGCGACCTCGGCGTCGTGCGCCTGGGCCTCCACGGCAGCGGCGTCAGCGTAGGTGAAGCGTACGGTCTGCCACTCGCCCTGCTGGACGCCGGCCTTGTCGGTCCATGTCACCCGGGCCCGAACCTCGCGATCAGTCTGGACTGCCCCGGGTGGGAAGGTGGCGCTCACCACCACGTGCCGCTCTTCGCTGGCGGGCAGGTCGCCGATGCGCACGGTCATGGTGTTGGGCGAGGTCTTGTCGAGCCAGTAGGCGCTCACGAGCGCGATCTCCGTGCCCAGTCCCACCTCCAGTTCGAGCGAGACCTGGGTAGCGGCCGTGTCAAGCAGCGCGCCCAGTTCCCCGGAGAAGGTGGTGATGATCTCCGCCGCTTGGCGCAGGTGATGGAACTGCCCGCCGCCGGCGACGGCCATCGGCCCCAGCAGACCCTCATCGTAGTCGTCGCCGATGCCGAACGTGCTGGTCGCGATGCCGGCGCGGCTGTGAACCTGAGCCGCTTCGGTGGCGATCTCCTCCGGGTCGGTCTTGCCCACGTTGGCCAGACCATCGGTGAGGAGCAGCACCCGCGCCGGCGAGCCCTTGTGCTCGTTGCCGTCGTCGGCGATGGCCTGGGCCCCCGTTAGCCAGCCCTCGTGGAGGGCAGTGGAACCGCGCGCCTCCACTCCGCCTAGCCGCGCCCGAATCGCCTCTCGCGCCGGCGCCGTCAGGGCTACCGTGGAGGAGAGCACATCTATGCGGTCATCGAACACCACCACGGCCGCCTGATCGCGGTCGGTTAGCCGCTCAAGGACCTGCAGCGCGGCCATCTTTGCCGTGTCCAGTTTGCCGCGGCTCATGGAACCGCTCCGGTCCAGCACCAACGCCAGGCGGATTGGCGGCCGCTGGCTGGCCGCGGGGGAGGCCGGCGCCCGCCGATCGTCCACCTTGAGGTGGAAGTCCAGGTGGCGCTGGTCGCCGGTGGACAGTATCAGCCTAGCTTCGGGGCTTGCCTTCAGTCGTATCTTCGTCTCGTTAGTCGCCATTCTGCTGCTCACTCCCCTCCTCGTCCTTCTTGTGATTGCCGTCCACGGCACTCCAGAAACGAGCGGCCTTAGCTTTCCACTCCTCGTCGCTGATGTCCTCCTCCTCCGCGGCATCGCCGAGCAAGGCGGTACGGAACCCGGTGATGAAGTCGCGGAACGCTTCCCAGGAGCGGTCGCTGGGCACGTGGCTGTAGACGCGGCGGCTACTGCCGTCCATGGTCACCTCCTCCGCATTGTGATCCGGGGTCAGCGGCGGCGGGTGAGTCTGAGGATTCGCCGGATGAGCGATGCCTCATCGACCTCCGCATCCGATCGGACGTGAAGCTCTACCCCTGGTGCCAGTTCCAGACGGCGCCAACTGGTGTTGGCCGGGGACGGAGCGGCGGGAAGCGGGGCGTAGCCGGCGTACTGGTCCGCATCCGGCTGGGCGACTCTGGCCGAGCGCTGGACGGTAGGGCGTTGTTGGGCCTGGTCCAGCAGGGCGGAGACGAAGTCCCGCGCGGACTGGGGCTTGGCGCTGCGGACGACGTCGTCATGCGCCTCCTCGCGCCGCAACAGCTCGCGCGCCTCCTCCAGAGTCAGTTGCGATACCTGATCGCGGATGTCGGCCAGCAGAACGCGCCGGTCGGCTAGCAGGCGGGCGAGCAGGAGCTTTGTCAGGTGCTCCTCGCCATAGGTGGCGTTCTTACCGCGGGCCCCAGCCGGAGGGAGAATGCCCTCGGCGATGTAGTAGCGGACCGTGCGCACGGGAACGCCGGCCCGCTCCGCTAGTTGATCGATGGTGAGTTCGGTATCCATGGCTCTAGTATAGCCAGTGCCAGTGGCGCTGTCAATAGGGGCGTGCGGTCAATTCCGTGTGGGCTGTCGGGGCGCAGTGCAGGGGGCTAGCCGCGATAGAGGCGGAGATACTCCTGGTAGTTGGGCAGCACGGTGTCCAGGTAGCGGCGCGTCTCGGCGAAGGCGACGGTCTCGTAGAAGAAGTCCGCGTCTGCGCCGGAGAGGGAGAGCCAGGTCTGAGCGTTGCCGGGGCCGGCGTTGTAGGCGGCCAGAGCGGCGGGCACATTTCCGCCGAGGTAGTCTAGCTGGAAGCGCAGGTAGTAGAGGCCGTAGCGAATGGCAATGTGGGGCCGCAGCAGGTCGGTTGGGTCGTAGTAGGCGTCGCCCAGTTGCAGGGCGATCCACTCGCCGGTGGCGGGCATTACCTGAGCCAGGCCCTGGGCTCCGGCGCTCGACCCGATGGCAGCGTCGAAGAGGCTCTCCTGGCGCATGAGGGCGAAGAAGAGCAGCGGATCCAGCCCGCGAGTGGACGCCTCGGGAAGGACCTCGTCGGCGTAGTGGGTGGGGTACATCAGGCCCCAGATGAAGGCCGGGACTTCCTGTCGCGCGTCCGGCGTAGAGTAGATGATGGTGGCGGCGCACTGGATCGAGGGCCGGTAGAGGCCCCGGTCTCGCAGCCATAGGGAGAGCCAGTACTGCACGGGCGCGTCGTGGCGGTAATCGCGGCTGAGGGCCAGAGCGGTGTCAACGACCTTCTGCCGCAGTCCGAGTTCGAGGTACTCCTCCAGAGCGGCCCAGCGCCCGTCGGCAGAGAGAGCAGCTGGAGGTTGCGACGTATCCCACCCCGAGTCATGGTGCGCCAGCAGCCAGGCTTCGGCCTCGGCCCGACCCTCATCGGTGCCGGGCAGAAGTAGGCTCCCGCTGGTGGCCTGGGAGACAGGATCCACACCGTCCAGGAGAGCGCGGGCACGATAGGCGTAGTAGCCGCCGGCCGTCGAGCTCGCCACCGCCTCCAGGGCCTCGGTGGCCGATTCGGTTGCCCCCTGGGCGAGCAGGGCACGCCCGAGCCAGTACCCGGAGCGGTCGGAGTCGGTGCAGCTGGAGCAATGATCTACGGCGGCCTGGAACCAGTCCCCGGCCGACGTCCAGTCCCCACTACGCGCCATGGTCAGTCCGGCGCGCATGGCACCGGCGCGGCCAGGATCGGTGGTGGGGTGGCGCTCGAGGAGACCCGAGTACACCTGGAGGGCGCCGTCGAGGTCGCCCAGAGCCTCCAGCAGTATGCCCGCCTGTAGCAGCGACGCCGGCGCCAGTTCGTGGCCGGGGTAGGCGGCGGCGAAGGCACGGTGGACCTCCACGGCGCCCTGATCGTCGCCCATGCGGTCCAGTGTCTGGGCCTTGGCCGGCCAGGCGGCGGGCGAATCGGGGTCGTCGGTCAGGGCGATGGCGGCGTCGAGGTGAGCCAGGGCCGAGTCGAAGTCGCCCAGCCCCCGGTAGCTGAGCCCGGCGAAGTGGTGCGCGCTGGCCACGCGGTCGCTCGGAGCAGCGGCAAGGTAGCGCTCGAAGGCGGCGACGGCCGGCTGGTAGGCCTGGGCATAGTAGTTGACGAGGCCGCGCCGGTGCTCGTCCACCGGCTCGCCGGCGTTGACCAACTCGACCAGCGCGGGGTGGGCGTACGACGAGCGCGGGTACTCCTGAATGACGGAGAGCAGACGATCTCTCCCGGCTCGGGCCTGCCCCAGGCTCAACTCCAGCCGGGCGCGCTGGTACTGGTAGCGCGGCAAGTCGTCGGCGGCGACGGAACCGGTCTCGGCCACCAGGGCCGCCAGGGCGGCGTTGCCCTGCCCGGAGAGGAGCAGCGCCTCGGAGAGCCGGTAGGCGAGGCCAAGGCGCTCGCCGGGATTGGTGGAGTGCTCGAGCGCGAGCTGATAGTAACTGGCAGCGACGGGCCAGCGATCGAGGGCAGCGAAGCCGTCGGCGGCACGAGAGAGAGCCTCTGACTGAGCGGCACTGCCGGGGCGCAAGTAGTGGAACCCGACATAGAGCTCGGCCGCCTCCTCCAGTTCACCCGCCTCCTGCCGGGCGGACGCCTCGCGGAAGAGGGCGGCGGAACGCTGGTCTCGGTCGAGGGTACCGATGGCCAAGTCGTGCCAGAGCCGGGCAGCGTCCGTCCAAGACCCACTCAGCTCGTAGCACTCCGCCAGGTGGGTGCGGGCCTCTCGAGCGGCGCCGGGGTCCATGTCGGGCAGGAGCTGGATCAGGGACTGGGCCGCTTCTTCGTAGCGGCCGGACTCCATAAGTGCCAGGGGTGCGTCGAGGTTGGCCGATGCCGGCTCGGCTTCTGCCTCGGGGGCGAGGACTAGGATGCCGGCCAGCAACAGCACGGTCAGCAGTACGCGGCCGGCCAAGGCCGTTAGGGATCGTGCTGCGGCCGGTACGGTGACAAGGGAGAGTCTGGGCATGAGAACCTATTCCGGAGCTAGGATGCGGCCGCAGGAGGGGCAGGGCACCAACTCCTGTCGCTGGTCCGCTTTCTGAATGACGTTAGTGGGCACCTGGACGCCGCAGGCGCCGCAGGACCCACGGCGGAGGGCCCCGATAGCACGGCCACCCTTACGGGCCTTGAGGGAGTCGTACCGTGTCAACACCGCCTCCGCCAGCCGAGAGCGCTGCTGCTCGGCCTGGGGTTCCAGCCGGGCGCGTTCCTGCTCCAGTTCGGCCTCCTCATGATGAAGACGCTCGCGAAGGGCGGTGTGTTCCTCTTCCAGGCTCTTGAGCTCGGCCGTCGCTTCGTGGTAGGCCTGGCCGGCGGCCTCGATCTCCAGCATGAGCTCGAGTTCCTGGTCCTCCAGTTGGCGCAAGCGTCGACCGAGGGCCTCGGCTTCGGCTTCTAGGCTGGCGAGTTCGCGCGGGTTGGTGACGGCGCCGCTATACAGACGCTGCTGGCCCGACTCCCGCTTGTTGCGTACGGCTGTCGTCTCGTCTTCCAGCCCGCGAAGGAGTCGGCGCCGGTCCTCCAGTTCGCCGTGGAGGCGGAGCGATTGAGCCCGACCATGGATGATCGGCTCCGGCTCGGCGTAGAGGGATTGGATCTCCTGGAGCCGGGCTGCAACTCGAGCCAGCGCCAGTTCCACCTCCTGCAGGGCGGCCAGGTCGTCCACGGTAGACATGGGGCCTTCTCCTCGCTAGATTGACATATTGTAGTGGTCTCTGGTTCGGTACTCAACCTGGGGCCGAGATGGCGCGTGAAACGGGGTAGTGATCGGCGGCGGGGAAGCCAGTCTAGGCCCGTAAGCGATGCCTCTGCTATAATCACGCCTGACTCCCGAGCCGCCGCGAGATATGTGCCAATGACCGGTAAGGACCTCAACCTGAGCCTGGTGGACCGCCAGGATGAACTGGATGCACTGGCCGAGCGCCTTCTGAGTGTCCCCGCCTTTGGCGTCGACACCGAGGCCAACAGCCTCTACCGCTACCGCGCCCGAGTCTGCCTGATTCAGATCTCCATCCCGGGCCAGGACTACGTGGTGGACCCGCTGGCAGTGGACCCGCGGCCGCTTGGGCCGGCGTTTGCCTCCGCTTCCGTCCAGAAGGTCATGCACGCAGGCGAGTACGACGTCATGTGCCTGCGTCGAGACTACGGCTTCCAGTTCCGTTCCCTGTTCGACACCATGCTGGCGGCACGGATCGTCGGCCTGCCCGAGTTCGGTCTGGGAGCATTGCTGCAGCAGTACTTCGGCGTGAGGAGCGATAAGCGCTTCCAGCGTGCCGACTGGGGCCAGCGGCCTCTGACGGACGTCCACCTGACCTATGCCGCCCTGGACAGTCACTACCTGCTGCAGCTACGCGACCTGCTCCAGCCCGAACTGGCCCGACACGGAGCGCTGGAAGAGGCTGATCGGGCCTTCGCCGGCGTGTGTCGCGTGTTCTGGCACGCCAAGCCCTTCGATCGCCACGGCTACGTGCGCTTGCCCGGTGCCAGGGCGCTCGATCGCAGCCAGTTGTCGGTCCTGCGCGAACTCTATCTCTGGCGCGAGGCCACGGCCGAGTCTGTCGATAGACCGGCGTTCCGGGTAGCCCGGCCCGACTTGCTGGTGCGGCTGTCGCAGATGCAGCCGCGCACCAAGGCAGCGCTGCAGATGCTGATTGGGAACCGCGAGCGGTGGCTGCAGGAGCGAGCGGCCGAGGTAGTGGAGTGCATCCGCCGCGGGCGGGAGGCGCAGGGCGCGGTGCTGCCCGCCGAGCCGGGCCGGCCCCGACGGCGGCGGCAGCGCCGCGGGCGCACGTACCAGCGGCTCAACCGCTGGCGGAAGGACTTGGCCTCACAGCTGGGCATCCGTGTCGACCAGGTGCTCAGCTCGGAGTCGCTCGAGCTCTTGCTGGAGCACCGGCCCCGCACGCGGGACGAACTGGCGTCGGTAGCCCGGATGGATCCGGCTCAGGCCGACGAACACGGCGAGGTGATCCTCGAGCTTCTGCGGCCGGCAGGCGGCGACGGTTGACCCTCAACCAACTCCTGGACCGGCTGCGCCTTGACCCGGCCTTCATGGCCAACATCACCGCTTGGCATGTCTTCCCCGAGCGGGCAGCCGTGCATGGACCCTTCCCCGAAATGGACTCGCGCCTGCGGGCGGCGCTCGAACAGCGGGGCGTGCGGCAGTTGTATTCCCACCAGGCGGAAGCGATAGGCGCCGTCGAGCGGGGCGAGAACGTCGCCGTTGTCACCCCCACTGCCTCGGGAAAGACACTGTGCTACAACGTTCCGGTCCTGAACCGCATTCTGCACGAGCCGGAAGCGCGGGCCTTGTATCTCTTCCCCACCAAGGCGCTGTCTCAGGACCAGATGACCGAGGTCCACGACCTCATCGGCACAGCGGGGGTGGACATCCGCACCTTCACCTACGACGGCGACACACCGGGCGAGGTGCGGCGCAAGGTGCGCGAGGCGGGCCACATCGTCGTCACCAACCCGGACATGCTGCACTCCGGCATCTTGCCGCACCACACGAAATGGGTGAGCCTGTTCGAGAACCTGCGCTACGTGGTGATAGACGAGATCCACACCTACCGGGGTGTGTTCGGCAGCCACGTCACTAACGTGTTGCGCCGGCTGCGCCGGGTCTGCGACTTCTACGGCAGCAAGCCTCAGTTCATATGCTGCTCGGCGACCATCGCCAACCCGCGTGAGTTGGCCGAGAAGCTGCTGGAAATGCCGGTGACGCTGGTGCACCGCAACGGCGCCCCCGCGGGAGAGAAGCACTTCATCATCTACAATCCGCCGGTGGTGAACCGGGAGCTGGGCATTCGCCGCTCCGCGGTGCTGGAGGCGCGCCGGATCGCCGGGCAGTTCCTTAGTGCCGGCGTGCAGACGATCGTCTTCTCCCGCAGCCGCCTCACCAC
>JAAYAV010000059.1 GCA_012719195.1 Anaerolineae bacterium
ACTAGACTACGGGTGGGATTGTTGCTGGCAGCCGTCTGCATGGCGCTGGCTTCATGCTCCCCCGCCAACCACGAGGGAACGGGGTCCAAACTAGTCTACGGCCTCACCCTCGCTCCCTCCGGTCTAGACCCTCACATCGACGTCTCCTCTGAACTGGGGATTCCGCTGAACAGCGTGTACGACACGCTTGTGTTCCGCTCCCACTCCGGTGAGTACGTACCTATGCTGGCGGAGACGTGGAGCATCTCGGATGATGGGCTCCGGTACGAGTTCCGCCTCCGCCAAGGCATCCGCTTCCACGACGGCACTCCGTTCGACGCCACGGCAGTCAAGCGCACTTTGGACCGCATCGCCGATCCCGAGAGCGGTTCGCGGCGCGCCGTGACCTTGCTGGGCCCCTACGTGAGCAGCAGCGTGCGCGACGAGCACACTCTAGTGGTGGAGTTGTCGCAGCCGTTCGCACCTCTGCTGGACTCTTTCAGCCAAGTGTACCTGGCGCCCGCCTCCCCGGCGGCGCTGGACAAGTGGGGCGCGGAGTACCAGTTCCACCAAGTGGGGACCGGTCCGTTCAAGTTGAGCGAGTATCTTCCCAAAGATCACGTCACCCTGGTTCGGTACGACGAGTACGTCCGGATCCCGGGCACCTACGAGCGAGACGTGTTGCCCGAGGTAACGGAGGTCGAGTTTCGCTTCCTGGTGGAGCCGGCCGTCCGCCTGCCTGCGCTGGAGTCCGGTGATGCCGATGTAGTGGGCGAGATACCGCCTCAGGATGCTTCGCGCATTGAGCAGGATGACGAGATCGAGCTGGTTCCGGTGGCGATTCCCGGTCTGCCCCTGGTGGGATTCCTCAACACCCAGGCGGCCCCGACTGACGACATTCGGGTGCGGCAGGCGCTTCTGTTGGCCACCGACCGAGCGCAGATCGTGCAGACGGTGTTCGGCGGCTACTCTCCCGTCGCCACGGGGGCGCTATCGCGCAATCACGCTGACTACGCCCCGACCGCCGGACATAGCGCCCCCAGCGCTGACATCGCCGGCGCCGCCGCCCTCCTGGATGAGGCGGGGTGGAGGCTGGGAAACAACGGCATGAGAAGCCGGGAAGGGACGCCCCTGCGCCTGCGAGCCTATGTGATGGGATGGGGGATGGTTCCGGAGGTGGGTCAGCTCCTTCAGGCGCAGTGGAAGGGACTCGGTGTGGAGCTGCAGATGGAGGAGGTGACCTTCGCGGCGGCCCTGGCGGCAGTGGCGGCCAACGAGCACAACCTCATCTTCTGGTCCGAACCGGGCACTGACGCGGACCTGCTCACGTCCTTCTTCCACTCTGGCCGGCTGGGACAGCGCAACTGGAGCCGGGCCGCGTCCCCCGATCTGGACGCGGCCCTCGATGCCGCTCGCGAGGCCAGCGATCGAGGTGCGCGGCGCGAGCTCTACGCCCGAGCGCAGCACCTCATCATGGATCAGGCGCTGATCATCCCCATCCGGGACTACGTGAACCTGAATGGCGTACGCGCCTGCGTTGGCGAGCTCGCCTTTGATAGCCGGGGGTGGTTCCCCAATCTGAATGACCTTGACCTCACTTCTTCCTGCCGCTAGCGACCCATACGGCGACCGCGCTTGACTGCGCTGATCTTGGGGCGCCGTGCGGCGACGACTCTACTGACCGTACTGGCGGTAGTGACTCTGGTGTTCTTCATGATGCGTCTGCTCCCCGGCGATCCGGTGGAGGCGATGCTGGTGGAGGCGGGTGCCCCGCCCGGCATGGTGGAGAGGTGGCGCGAGCGCTACGGCCTGGACCAGCCGCTGCCCGTTCAGTACGCCATCTACCTGGGGTCCCTGGCGCAGGGCGACCTGGGTGAGTCAATCCTCTACCGTCGGGCCGTAACGTCGCTTGTTGCGGAGCAGTTCCCGAGCACCATCGCCCTCTCGGTCACGGCCTTCCTGGTAGCTCTGCTGCTGGGAGGGGCCGGCGGTCTGGCGGCGGCCATGCGGCCGGGCAGCCCGGCTGATAATGCCGTGCGCCTCCTATCGACCGCCGGCGTGTCCTTACCCACCTACTGGACCGGCATCCTGGCCATACTGCTCTTCGGTGCTACTCTCCGGTGGCTGCCCTCCGGGGGAAGCGGTACCTGGCGTCACCTGGTGCTTCCCGCCCTAACCCTGGGCCTGGCTTCTGCCGGGGTGATCGCCCGCCTGACCCGTGCGTCGGTGTTGGAGGCGGCGGCTCAGCCTCATGTGCAGGTTGCCCTCTCGCGGGGACTGCCGCGCGGGCTCCTGATCACCCGCCACGTACTCCGTAACGCGGCTCCGGCGGTGGTGGCGATGCTGGGACTGCAGGCGGGCTTCCTGCTGGCGGGTACCGCCATCACCGAGACGGTCTTCTCACGACCGGGGCTGGGCCGTCTGCTGGTGGAGGCGGTGGTGGCGAAGGACTACCCGCTGGCCCAGGGCTGCATCGTCGTAGCAGCCCTTACCTACACCATCGCCAACGCCGTGAGCGACACCGTGGCCGACTTTCTCGACCCGCGGGTCCGCGAGCCATGACCGCATCGCGTCGCTTTCCCATACCCACCCGGTACTACCCGCGCCGCCGCATTCCGCGCCCGCGGCCGTCGCTGCTCTCTCGGCCATCGGCACGTGCGGCGCTGGCCGTCCTGATCGTGATCCTGCCCGCTCTCGGGCTGGGTCCCTTGTTATTGGAGTGGGAGCCCAACGTCATGCAGGTGGACGACGCTCTCCGCCCGCCCGGGAGTCAACACTGGCTCGGCACCGACAGGTTCGGGCGCGATGTGCTCAGCCGGCTCCTACACGGAGGTCGGGTGTCGGTTGTGGCGGGGCTGGCATCAGTGGCGGCGGCACTGGTGGTGGGATCGGCGCTGGGGATAGCGGCTGGCTACTGGGGCGGAGTCGTAGATGAAGTGCTGAGCGGCGTGGCCAACGTCCTGCTCGCTTTCCCGGGGCTTCTGCTGGCCCTGGTCTTCTCCTGGCTTCTGGGCCGGGGGGTGGAGCAGGCCGCCATCGGCGTGGCGATCGCCGGCGTGCCCACTTACGTTCGAGTCGCCCGCGCGCAGGTGCGGCAGGTTAGCCGGACCGCCTACATCCGCGCTGCCCACGCGGTAGGGGTGCCACCATTTCGCATACTGCTGCGTCATGTGCTGCCGAACGCGGTGGTGCCCTTGCTCACGGTTGCGGCTCTGAACCTGGGCTGGGCGATCGTACAGGTGTCGGCGCTCTCGTTCCTCGGAGTGGGGGCCAGGCCACCCCAGGCGGAATGGGGCCTGATGCTGTCGGAGGCGCGGGCTTACGTCCGCCAGGCGCCGTGGCTGGGGCTGGCCCCCGGCGCGGCCATAGCCCTCACGGTGATGTCTTCGAACCTGCTGGCGGATGCCGTGGAGGAGTCGCTGAGCCCTAGCCGGCACTCATACTTGCGGCTGGCCCGAGGCTAGAAACGCACGTGGGGGAGAGCCGCCTCTCCCCCACGGTTCTGAGCGCATGGCGAGTACTACAGCTTGTCGGCGACCCAATCCAGACCCAACTCGACTAGCTTGCCCACCGTGCTGCGACCCTGATCGTCCAGGCCGGCCATCTGGTAGTACCAGTCCAGTGACTGGTTCAGCTCGTCCACACCGATGGCGTAGCCATCGGAGGCGCCGCCTTGCTTGGGCTCAAAGCAGCGCGCGGGCAGCCAATCGTCCTTTCGCGTCAATCCCTCGCGCGTGTTGAAGGCGCGCAGCATATGAAGGCGACGCTCGCCCACCTTCATGATCTCGAAGAGAGAGACGTCCCACCCGGTGACGGCGCGCATGCAGTCCACCAACTGATTCATTCCGTAGAGCTGCCACGCGGGACCCCAGACGAACTGGCAGGTGCCGACGGTGTCCAGAGCGCTGTAGACGCACTGGGTGTAGTAGCCGAACCGCACCTTGTTTCGGTCCAGGGTCAGCACGTCCACGGGATCGACGAGATCGAGGGCTGCCAGGCGTTCCAGCCCCTGCGGCGAGGCCGTGGGTGAGTAGGCAGGATCATGCTCGAACGACATGTGATCGGCGCCGAAGGGGTTGACGGCATACATGGTGGCGAGCGAGCGCTTCACCTCGGGCATGTGTGCGGGCAGTTCCTGCTTCTTGACCGCTACCACCAACTTGTCCGCACCTCTGCCCAGCTTCTCCGCCACACGGGCGCTGCCTTCAGCGAGGAGGTCGCCCAGGCCCTCGCGCTTGCCGATCATCTCCATGAGCTTGACCATCGCCTCGGCGTTGCCGAAGCGAAGCTCCAGGCCGTCGGTGTCGGCGTCGGTGAGAATGCCATGCTCATAGCAGTCCATCGCGAAGGCGACCGTGGCGCCGGCCGAGATAGTGTCGATGCCGTACATATTGCAGAGCTCATTGCCCTTGCAGACCGCCGATAGGTCACCGATCCCGCAGTAGCTGCCCAAAGTGGCGACCGTCTCGTATTCGGGGCCGCCGTAGAGCGGGTCGACCTTCCAGCGCGCTTCGTCGATCTCCACTACACGCTTGCAGCGGACGGCACAGGCGTAACAGGTGTCCCGTTCCTTGAGCACCGTCGCGGACATGGTTTCACCGCTGAGATTCTCGAAATCCTCGAACACGCCGCTCGTCCAGTTGCGCGTCGGCAGACCGCCGGACGACTGCTGCCCGGGGACGCCGAAGGCGGTGCCGTGGACGGCCGTGCCGTGGATGTCGTCAACGTGCTCGACGCCCCAACGGGCCAGCTTGGAGAGGGCCTCGCGATCGTGGATCTCGGGCCGGCCCGACCCGCGGACGACTATCGCCTTGAGCCGCTTCGAGCCCATGACGGCGCCCATGCCGGTACGCCCAGCCGCGCGGTTGCTCATGTTCATGACCGCGGCGTAGCGCACCAGTTTCTCGCCGCCGGGGCCGATCTGCAGCACTTCGACCTTGGCGTCGCCCAGTTCCTCGCGGATGGCCCTCTCGGCGTCACCGGTGATCAGGCCCCAGAGGTGAGCAGCGTCCCGAAGCTCGGCCTTCCCGTCATTGAGCCAGAGATAGACCGGCTTGGGAGACTGGCCGCGGATCACTATGGCGTCGAACCCGGCCCGCTTCAGCTCCGCCGGCCAGAACCCGCCGCCTTGGGAGTCGCCTATGCCCCCGGTAAGGGGGGACTTGGCGTTGATCATGACGCGGCTCTGGCCACTGATCGGGGCACCGGTCAGGACTCCGACCGAGACGACTAGCAGGTTCTCGGGCCCGAGCGGATCGGCGCCGGCAGGCACTTCCTGGAGGATGTAGTGCATCGCAAGGGCGCTGCCGCCCATGTACTTCCGGTAGAAGCGCTCGTCCGGCTCTTCGATCGACAAGCTGCCTTCAGTGAGGTTGACGTGCAAGATCCTGCCGGCATAGCCATATGGCACGGGTGCTTCTCCTGTCATCCAGTGTGCGGACCCACCCGCGCCAACCCATGCCAGGCGACGCTGGCGGGCCCATATGAACGGCTGTGCTGCGCCCAGTTGTTGTCCGAGTCGGCTGCCGAATCCTAGCCCTCGGCCGCCTTCTTGAGTCCGTCAAGGCAGGTCTCGACGATGCCTGCCGCTTCCTGCTCGCTCCTAGACTTCCGCAGGTTCGCCATGAAGCCGCTTACCTCGGCCGAGGCCGAGGCTCGAGTGGACTCGCCGTCCGCCTGCAGCCTGACGGCCGAGCTCACGTTGCCAAATCGCCAGGAAAGCGCCTTCAGCCGCTCCACCAGGGTGATCGTGCCGACTTCAGGCTTGCCGTCGTATAGGAACTGGAACGTGGCTCCCGGGAAGAACTCCTCGCCGTCCAGCATCCTACCGTTCTTGACTCTGGGGTTCCATCTCTCCCAGGTAGTGACGTCTCCGAGCAGGGACCACACTTTGCTCGGCGGCGCCGCGATTGTTACCTCTCGTTGGGCAGTGGCCATTGAGTATCCTCCTGCTCCAGCCTTGCCGAGACATATGGGACAGTCGGGGCAGCGCTTCTACTATAGCATATCGTCGGCTCGCATCAAGTCGCCCAGAGCATGTTCCGGCAATAACCGGCCCACGGATCGGTAGGCGCGGCGCTCCAGGTCGCTTGCCCCGACACTCGGGCAGGCTTATATTGGTAACTTCGCGGCTGTCAACTGCGATTCCATGTCGGGAGCGATGGTTGTTGGTGTCCTTGTTGCTGCTGGCCCTCGCCGGCCTCATTACGGGCGCGCTGGGCGCGATGTTGGGCGTAGGCGGAGGCTTCATCCTGGTACCGATGCTCACCGTGCTGTACGGCGTACCCATTCACAGCGCTGTGGCCGCCGGGCAGATCGGTGTGATCGCCACTTCGACGGTTGCGACTGTCCACTACCTCAAACAGGACCTGGTTCACCTTCATCTCGCCTACGGACTGCTCTTTGCCGCTACCGTGGGGGCCGCCATCGGAGCGCTGGTGGGCAGCCGTCTCGATGAGCGAATTCTGGCGGGCATATTCGGGATGGTGCTGGCCTGGGTGGCCCTAAGGATGATCCGCGGTCAGAACATCCCCGACGACCCCGACGCGACCGTGGCCACCTGTCGACCGGTGCACTGGTGGGTGGGTCAGGCCGGCGCGCTGTTCGGCGGCACGCTGGGCGGCCTACTCGGGATCGGTGGGGGAGTGGTGAACGTCCCTCTCCTCTGCATGGGGATGCGTGTGCCTCTTCGGCTAGCAGGCGCCACGAGCATCTTCCTGGTCGGCATCACCGGGGCGTCAGCGGCAGCAGTCTACTACTCGCGCGGGTACACCGACCTGATCGTCTGTGGGGCGACCGTGCTGGGGGCGTTCGCCGGCTCCTGGATCGGTGCCCGACTGGCTAGCCGTATTCAGTCGAGCTACTTGAGGATCGCGTTCGGGGTGGTGGCAGCCTATACCGGAATCACCATGATCGTCCGCGCCGTGGGTCCGTCTCTATGAGCGAGGGGCGGTTACCTCAGGCGAGTCCCACGAACGCGCTGTCGCGGAGCGTCGCGTGGGTGCTGCAGGTTGGGACCGGCGTCGCCATCACTCTGATCACGGCCGGCCTCGCCTGGTTGGCAGCAACGGGCGAACAGGGCGACCCGGACCACTTCGCGGTTCCGCCCGCCGCCCTTACCCGCCTCGAAGGACTAGTCACGGCCGACGGCTTGCTGAACCTGGGGTTGCTGGTTCTGATGGCGGTTCCGGTGATCTGCGTCGCCATCGGCGCGGTCTGGTATGCTCGGAAGCGCGCCTGGCTGTATTCCCTTATGATCATCGGGGCCCTGCTCATTTTGGCGCTGGCGGTGCTTGGCTCTCGCTAGCTTTCGGGAGTGCTCTCGAGGGAGGGGACTATGGGAGTAGGCGCCGGCCGGCGTCCTTCCACGGCGATCTCGTACCGCTCCACCGGCCAGCGGATGGGCACCATGCTGATCTCGAACACCGCTCGGTTGCCGGACGGAATGGGCGAGTCCAGCGCCTGGCGGGCCGCCCCGATGACGGTGCCGTCCTCGGCGTAGAGCGTGACCACCACGAACGCATCAAGGGCTTCATCCTGGCCCATGTTGCGGACCTTACCCATGACCACGAAGGTTCGGTCGTACACAGCTCGGCCTGAGGCCTCGGCCAGGTACAGCCCATGGTGAGTCAGCCTTGCCGGTACCTCCGGAAGGGCGCGTATGACCCGCGCCGACACCTGGCTGTAGGTGGGCGCCTGCGCCACCACCACTGCGAAGGGCACGCTGCCCCCGGCCGGCACCACGTCCGCCATGGCCATCGTCACTGTGGTGGTCAGTGGCCGGCCCTCTGCATCCAGGAGCTCCACCTGTACGGTGACCTCTTCGACCCCCTGCGGGCTGTCGTTAACCACTTCGCCGAGCACCACCGCATCGCCCGCGGTCGTACGCACGTTGGCTTGAGAGGCGACATGAACGGGCATGGGGGTGGGAGTGGGCGTGCCGGGAGCCTCCTCCCCGGGGCTGGCCGGGATGATCAACTCCTGGCCGATCTGCAGGGTGCGGGGATCGGTGATGCCGTTCACCTCTTGGATGTCCGAAGCCGAGACTCCGAAGCGGTTCGCCACGTCGAGCAGGGTATCGCCCTGCTGGATGGCGTAGACGATCGGAGTAGGCGTCGAAGTAGGAGTGGCGGTCGCGGTGGGCGTAACCGGTTCCGCCGTCCAGGTTGGGAAAGCGGTTGCCGTTCCCCGGGGGGCGGAAGTTCCGGCCGGCGTCCTGGTGGACAGCTCGGCATCCGGCTCGGGGGAGCCGCAGGCCGCCAGCGCCAGCGCGAGGGCTAGGGCTAGCAAAGCGACGGCTCGGGTCACAGTCCGGTGGCCGCGTCGATCCATATCGTGTCGAGCCCGAACCGCCCCTCAATCCAGCGCCCGAGCGCCTTCACGCCGACGGTCTCAGTCTGGTAGTGACCACCAAGGACGACAGCCAGCCCAGCCTCACGGGCCGTGTGATAGACCATATGCTCCATCTCCCCGCAGATGAGCGCGTCCAGCCCGAGCGCAACCGCTTGCGGAAGCAGGCTGGTGGCTTTCCCCGTCACCAGCCCGACGCGCGCCGCCCTTTCGCGGAAGGGCCAGGCTAAGACCGGCGCCGCCAGGGCCGCGCTCAGCCTCTGCCGCAACTGCTCGACAGTGGCGCCACCGGGCACGGCGGCGACCAGACCGATCGGGCGCTCGCGCGAGTAGCCGAAGCCTCCCTGCACTTCGAGGTCCAGCATACGGGCCATGACGGCGTTGTTCCCCACGTCCGGATGGCCGTCCAGGGGCAGGTGCGCGGCGTACAGGGACACGTCGTTGCTCAGGAGCGTGGCCAGGCGACGGCGATGGGAGCCGGTGACCATGAGAGGCTCGCCCCAGAAGAGGCCGTGGTGCACCAGTAGCAGGTCCACGCCCGCTTCCACTGCCTTGTCGAATGTCTCCTGGGCAGCATCTACGGCTAGGCCGATGCGCCGGACATCCGCGCGGCCCTCGACCTGCAGACCGTTGTTGGAGCGGTCGTCGTAGTCCCCGATTGCCAGGTACCCGTCCAGTTCGGCGACCAGTTCCGCGAGCGTCACGAGAGCGCGACTCCTTCAAGCAGGCTCCGGCAATTCTAGACGGACGCTGTGACCCGGGCAAGGGATCGCGGCCGGCCCCGCCGATTGGCCCGGCTAGAGGAGGGGATCCAGTCGGCGGAGGAGGCTCGCGGGGCCGGTTCGGGTCAGCAGGGAGACCATCGTTACGGCTCCAGCCGTGTCCGCGGCAACGTCGGCCCAGTCGGCGACGCGACCGGGCACGAACAACTGGTGGTACTCGTCGGAGAGGGCGAACAGCAGGCACAGTGCCGTTACTAAGGAGGCGCTGCGGACGGTCAGACGCGGTTGCGTGGCCAGGGGATGCCGAGCCAGCAGCAGTGCCAGGATGCCGTACTCGGCGAAATGCGATGCCGACTTGGTGGCCCTGTCCAGCCAGCCCACCGCCAGGGAGGGGAGGCTGGACTGGTCTGACACGACATAAATGACGACCATCCAGACTAGCGCCGGGCCGAGCAGGCCCAGCCGGCGCCAAACGCTCACTGTCGCTTCCTCCGGCGGTAGTGCTCGGCGGCAAGGGCGTAGGCATCAAGGGCCCCGCCCGCCAGGTGCTTCCAGAGGTAGCAGTTGCGCACGCGAGCGGCGGCTGCATCGCTGAGGGCCGACCGGGCCTGCCGGTCGTCGAGGAGACGGTTCACCTCCGCTGCCCAGAGATCGGCGTCGAGTGGCGCGGGCATCAGCACTCCTGCGCGGCCGTAATCCAGGTAGGGGACGTTTTCACCCACGGCGGACGCGACCACAGGCAGCCCGAGCGACATCAGCTCCAGCAGTTTCACCGAGCTCTTAGTACGGGCAATCAGGGTGTCGGCGAAGGGCACTATAGCGACCTGAGCGGCCGACAGGTGGGCGGCCAGCCGGTCCTCCTCCAGCCAGCCGACGTAGCGGACGGCGTCGCTCACCCCCAGGGCGATGGCCTCCCGCAGGAAGCTATCCTCCTCGCCGTGAAGGCCGCGGCCCACCACCAGGAGCAACGCGTCGGGCCGGCGGCGACGCAACGCTACTAACATCCGGGCCGGCCAGGATGGCGGGAACTCGGCGAAGCGGGTGTAGAGCAACACCGTCGCATCGCCGAGAGCGTGCTGCGCCGCGACGGTCGCGACGTCCTCCGGCCGCGGCCGATCTAGCGGTACCGAGAGCCCGTTGGGCAGAAGAACAGAGCGGGCTGGAGCTGCCCCGACGCTCCAGGCGAGGGCACGTAGGCTGTCCGAAGCCGCGGTCACGGCGTCGGCGTGGCGGTAGCACCAGCGTTCCTGCCGGGAGATGAGGGCGCGGGTGAGTGTGCCCCAGCGGTCGGTGTCCGCCCAACCCCCGTGGCCCTCCCAGTCGTCGCCGTCAACCACCCAGGGGACGCCGCCTCCAATGGGGCGCGCAAGACGAGAAGCCCAGCCCACGACGGCGCTGTAGCCGATGGGCTTGAAGGCGTGCACTACCTCCGGGCGGAACGCCGTCACCTCGCGTTGCAGGCGGTAGGCGAGGACGGGCGCACCAGCTCCCAGCCGCGAGTGGACGACGGGGACGCCGCTGGCCTCGATTGAGGCGCCGGACCGCTCGGGATCGTCCCATGGGGGCACGAAGACCCGGGCGTCGATGCCCAGGGCGCGTAGCTCGCGCGCCAGTGGCAGCACGCGCGCCGTCACCGTTGCCTTGGGCCGCAGCCCGAAGGGGGCCACCAGGGCCAGCCGGGTTAGGTTCCAGTCTCCCATTGTAGCCGCGAGTATAGGTCGGGGCGCAGCGACGGACAACGACGGCGCCTGCACGCCCGGGGCAACTGGCGAGGGCAGGCTCCGAGGCTATAATGTACGCGTCCAAGTCGTCAACATCGTAAGAGGAGCGAAATGAGCTCTAGCGCCCTCCGCCTCCTGGTAGTAGCCCTGCTTCTGTGTCTTGTTGCCGCATGCTCATCTTCTCCGGAGCCGGCCCCAACGCCAACCTCGACGGCGACGGCCCCGGCAGCGACGGCCACGGCGACGCCCACTATCGCCCCCACCGCCACAGCCACCGCTACCGCGACCCCGGCGCCGATCGCGCTCTGGGTCGATTCGGCGGCTCCTGACCTGGTATCGGAACCGGTTCTCAGCCGAGGCGGCCTAGTCCGCGCGACCGAAGCGGACGGAGCTGATGCAGTCCTGGCTCTCTCCGCTGAGGCGACCTCACTTGAGGTGGTGCTGGTGCCGGTGGTGCCGTTCCCGACCATACCCGATGAGGTGGCCTGGGAAGAGGTGTTGCGCTTCTGGGGCGGCGACGAGACGGCTCTCAGCTACCTCGGCGATGGCGCGGCTGCTCCCACTCTCATGCTGTCTGAGGCAGTGAAGGCGCTCCTGGTGGCCGCCTTGGGCGAGCCCGCGCAGTCGGCTCCGATAGCCTTGGTGGAGCAGGACGAACTCGTGGACCTGGCCTGGGATTCGCGGCCCGGGGCCTGGTCGATCGTGCCCTTCGACCAGTTGGAGCCCCGCTGGAAGGCCCTCCGTATTGACGGCGTCAACGCGCTGCTCAAGGGCCTGGCCGAACAGGAGTGGCCCCTGCGTTTCTACTTCGGCGTGACCGGCGAGCGTGCGGCAGATGTCGTCGTGCCGTCCGTGAGCAACCGGGACGAGGTGCGGTTGTCTGTCCTGGTGATGACGGGCGTGACGGCGATGGTACGAGGGACGGCCGCCCGCATGGAGCAGAACGGACTTCTGTACCCGGTGGAGTACGTGGCCGAGGTGCTGCAGTCGGCCGACATTGCGCACGTGTCCAACGAGATCCCCTTTGCCGAGTCCTGTCCGCCGCCGGACATGAACCAGGAGAGCCTGGTGTTCTGCAGTGATCCCCGCTACATCGAGACCCTCCGCCACTTGGGCACGGACGTGGTGGAGCTGACCGGCAACCACTTCCAGGACTGGGGGTCGGAGGCCACCGAGTTCACGGTGCGGATGTACAACCAGGAGGGCTGGGTCCACTACGGCGGCGGGATAGATCTGGAGGACGCTCGCAGCACCAAATTCCACGCCCGCAATGGGAACAGCTTCTCCTTCATCGGCTGCAACCCGGTGGGGCCGGAGTATGCCTGGGCCGCGGAGGGCTATCCGGGAGCGGCGCCGTGTGACTTCGACTACATGCACGCTGAGCTGGAGCGGGTGAGTGCGGTAGTGGACGTGCCCATCGCTACCTGGCAGTACTGGGAGTTCTACCACTACGAGCCCACGCCCCAGCAACAGGAGGAGTTCCGGGGGATGGTCGATGCCGGAGCCAGGATCGTCAGTGGCAGCCAGGCGCACCACCCCCAGGCCATCGAGTTCTACAATGGAGGCTTCATCCACTACGGCCTGGGCAACTTCCTCTTCGATCAGATGTGGAGCCTGGGCACGCGACAGGAGTGCATCGACCGTCACATCGTGTATGACGGGCGGCACGTGTCCACCGAGGTGCTCACCTACATGCTGGAGGACTACGCCCAGCCGCGGCCGATGACCGCCGAGGAGCGCACCGAACTGCTGACATCACTGTTCGCTGCGTCGGGCTGGTAGGGGAGCAAGCACATCGGCCGCCTCCGTGCCCATGAGCACCGGGGCGCCGATCCGGCAGCTGAGTTCCTCGACGGTGAGCCCGTCCAAGGTGACCTTGCCGGCGGCGTCGAACATGGAGCGGGGCAGACAGACAACCCCGTCCGCGCGCGACTCGAGCGCTTGCACGACGTCCGCGCCGCACAAGAGCCCAGACACGGTGACGCTGGGCCCGAGGACGTAGTTGGTCACCGGCTGGACGACCACGCCGGCGCCTAGGGCCCTCATCTCGGCTGCTACCTGCTCCCATGTTGCCGCTATCAGAGTGCCGCAGACCACCGTCCGCCGATCGTGCGGCACCGGACCCGCCGCCAGGCGGTCCCGGTCGGCCTCCCAAGCGTCCAGGAACAGGCGGACCAGACCGACACCATTCTCCACCTGGGAGAAGTCCTCGTAGTAGCGGGCCAGAGGCAGGTCGGTGCCCCGCAGCAGGAACCATTCGTCCGAGGCGTACACGGTTCGGCGGCCGATCGCGGCGTGATACCGCCGGCGCCACTGCGTGACCTGGGCGATCACTTCGCCTGCCTCTGCAGCATTGAAGCGTCGTCTACCCGCCGGAGCACAGCGCGTAAGCCCGACGGGCACCACCGACACGCTCAGACACGACTCCCCCAGCTCCAGCAGGTCGCCCAGGGACCGGTCGAGGTGCTCGCCATCGTTCACGCCGGGCACTAGGACCAACTGGGCGTGGAAGGCGATCCGGTGGTCGCGCAGCCAGCGGAGCCTCTCGAGTATGGGAGGGTGCTCGCGGGAACCGAGTAGCCGCCGGCGCACTTCGGGCTCGGTGGCGTGGACCGAGACGTACAGCGGGCTCAGGCGCTGTTCGGCTAGGCGATACCAGTCGGAGGGCTCGAGGTTGGTGAGGGTGATGAAGCTGCCATGGAGGAAGCTTAGGCGGTAGTCGTCGTCGCGGACGTAGAGGGTGGGGCGGAACCCGGGAGGCATCTGGCGCACGAAGCAGAAGGAGCAGTGGTTGGCGCACAAGCGCAATCCATCGAAGAGCGGGTCCTCGAACTCCACCCCGAAGAAGCTCTCGTCGCGTCGCTCGACAAGCAGGGAGCGAGTGGAGCCTTCGGAGCTGTGTACGGTGAGTTCGAAGGTGTCCCCCGAGGTGTAGAAGAGGAAGTCAAGTTCATCCCGCAGGGGACGCCCATCCACTGCCTGCAGCACATCGCCCGGCTTGATCCCCAGGTTAGCAGCGGGGGAGCCGGGCGTCACTTGGGCTACTCTGCCTCCCGAGATGACCCGGGAGACAGAGTCTTGTTTACTACTGTCGGCGCGACTTGGCTTTCTGCAGGTCACGATAGATGTACATGAGCTCCTTGTCGAAGAGAGCTCGCTTCAAGTCCACGGCCATCTCGCGCGCCAGTGCTAGGATCTCGGCCGACTCCTCCGGGCTAAGCTCGATGCCGAACTCCTTGAACTTGTAGTAGATGGTGTGGGAGCCGGAGTGCTTGCCCACGACCAACTGGCGCTCCAGGCCAACCTCCTCCGGGCTGAAGACTTCGTAGTTGGCCGGGTTCTTCAGCACGCCATCCACGTGGATTCCGGACTCGTGGGCGAACACGTTAGTGCCTACGATCGTCTTCCACACCGGGATGGCGCGCGAGCTGGAGTCCGCCACGTACTCGGCCGCCTCGCGGAAGCGGGTGGTGTCCATACCCAGGTCGCGCCCGTAGAGGTACTTGAGCGCCATAGCCACTTCCTCGAGGGAAGCGTTCCCAGTGCGCTCGCCCAGGCCGCCAATGGACACCGCGACCCCGTCGGCACCGGCACGCAAGCCGGACATCACATTAGCGGTGGCCATGCCGAAGTCGTCGTGCATGTGGAGCTCGAGAGGCACAGAGATTGCCTTCTTTAGGTCCCTGACTCGCTGGAAGATGCCGAAGGCGTGGTCGACGCCGAGAGTGTCGCAGTACCGAACTCGCTCGGCACCCTCGCTGACACCGAGGTTATAGTACTCGCTGAGGAAGCCTAGGTCGGTGCGGGAGGCGTCTTCGGCGCTAACCGTGAACTGCAGGCCCAGCTCACGTGCCCGCCGGCAGGCGGCTCCGGCCTGATCGAGCACCCAGGCCCGGCTCTCGCCGAAGCGGCGCTCGATGTGAACATCCGAGGTCGAAATGGAGACGACCACGGAGGGCACGCCGCAGGCGGCGGCAGCCTCAATCTCCGAGACCTGGGCCCGGCAGAACGCGGTCGGCGTCAGTCTGAGGTCCAGGCCCACTACCGCCCGAATGGTTTCCTGCTCATGCTCGCCCAGCGCGGGAGAGCCGATCTCGGCGGCCGGAACGCCAATCTCGTCCAGCAGTGACGCGATGCGCATCTTCTCCTGCCGGGCGAACACCACTCCGGCAGTCTGCTCGCCATCGCGAAGCGTTGTATCGATGAGACGGAGTTCTTGCTCCAGAGGCGTCAGGATCGCCATATGTTCACCCCCAGTCGGCGTAGGTCCTCATACTCCTGTAAGACCTCTTCGTCGAACAGGGCACGTTTGAGTGCGATGCTCTTGTCCCGCAGAGTGTCGACGAGTTGCGGGATCTGCTCCTCTTCCATCTCCCGGCCGTACTGGCGCAGCTTCTGGCGCAAGACACTCGGCCCGGAGTACTTTCCGAACACGAAGCGACGCTGCAGTCCGACATCGCCGGGAGCAAAGATCTCATAGGTCGAGGGATCGCGCAGCACGCCGCTGGCGCGGCCCTCGGACTCGTAGACAAACAGGTTACCGCCGGTGATGGGCTTCCAGGTCGGTATGGGGCGGTTGGAGGCGTTGGCGACGTACTCGCAAAGCTCGCGGAAGCGGGCCGAGCGCAGGCCAAGATCCATCCCGAAGACGTACTTCAGGGCCATGACGAACTCTTCCAGCACGGCGTTGCCGGCACGCTCGCCCAGGCCGTTCACGGTGGTGTTGACATAAGTGGCCCCGGCCATGACACCGGCGATGGAGTTGGCGGTGGACATGCCGAAGTCGTTGTGGGTGTGCATCTCCAGGTCGATGCCCACCTCGTCGCTGATCAGCTTGACCCGCTCATAGGTGGAGAAGGGGTCCAGCACCCCGACGGTGTCGCAGAAGCGCATCCGGTCGGCGCCGGACTGCTTGGCGTTCTCGGCGAACTGGAGCAGGTACTCGAGGTCGGCTCGCGACGCATCCTCGGCGTTCACCGAGACGTACAGCCCGGCATTCTTGGCGAACACGCAGGACTTCCGTACGGACTCCAGCACCCACTCGCGGCTCTTGCGTAGCTTGTTCTGGATGTGGATGTCGGACGCCGAGATGGAAATCGCCACCGCATCGACGCCGCAGTCTATGGAGTCCTGGATGTCGCTGACGACGGCCCGGTTCCAGGCCAACACGCTAATGGGGAGGCCCAGGTCGACGATCGCCTTGATGGCGTCCTTCTCGTCGCCGCCCATGGTAGGGATGCCCGCCTCGATCTGGTCGACGCCCACTTCGGCAAGCAGCCGCGCGATGTGTAGCTTCTCGTCGTTGGCGAAGACCACGCCCGCCGTCTGCTCACCATCGCGGAGGGTCGTGTCATCGATGTAGATTCGTTGGGTTATGCCGCCTTCGGGCAAACGGAATCCCTCTGTTTCCACTATTCTTGCCTCCAAACTGGTATCTGCGCTTCTCACGCCGGTCGCGCGGTGTGCCGCTAAGCGGGAGCCTTAGCGCCCTGCGTCACCGTAGACGCCTCGCAGTTCTGGGGGCATCAGTGCCGCCAGCCTGACCATCGCGTCATCGACAAGAGCCTGCCCGTCATCGCGAGAAGGCCTCGACGAAGAGCGACCGATATGGTAGGGAGCACCAAAAGTAACCTGAACGGGTGTCTTTCGGAACCGCTTCAAGTTCTCGGTGTAGCCCACTACACCCACGATTGCCACCGGCTGCAGATGGGCGCCGGTGCGTGCCGCCATGTGAACGATCCCCGGTTTGCCTCGCTGCAGCACGCCGTCGCTGCTTCGCGTGCCTTCGGGCGCCGCGACCAGTACCGAGCCCCGGTTCAGGACGCTGAGCGCCGTCTTCATCGCCCGCAGGTCTCCCTCTTCTCGCCTAATCGGGAACACTCCGTAGGCCCGCAGCAGCTGGCCCACAAGGGGAACCCGGAACAACTCCGCCTTGGCCAAAACGGTGACCTCTCTGTCGACCACGGCGGCCGCAACCAGCGGATCGATCCAGTTGGAGTGGTTGAAGTACACCACCAGCGGTCCAACGGCTGGCACAAGAGACCGGCCCTCAACCTCTATCCGCAGGAAGCAGCCGAGAAGAAACCGGAGCAGGCGCTTCAGCGGACTGTGCCACCGGTTGATGACGGCGTTAGCAGTGGCAACCACGGACCAGGTCCTCAATATGCTGCAGAACTGAATCCACACTCAGGCTTGTGCTGTCCACGTAGTGGGCATCGGGCGCTTGCGCCAGCGGGGCGACCGAACGCCCCGAGTCCATGGCGTCGCGCTGACGGAGATTGTCGAGCACCTCGTCGTAGTTGCTCGCCACCCCTCTCGCTTGCAGCTCCGCCTGCCGCCGGCGAGCCCGCTCCTCGACGCTGGCGTCCAGGTATACCTTCAGATCGGCCCCGGGCAGGATGACGGTCCCGATGTCTCGGCCCACCATCACCACCGGCCCCTGACTGGCGACCGATCGCTGCACGCCAAGCAGACGGTCGCGCACCAAGGGATGGG
This sequence comes from Anaerolineae bacterium, assembly GCA_012719195.1. Lineage (GTDB taxonomy): Bacteria > Chloroflexota > Anaerolineae > DRVO01 > DRVO01 > Ch71. The sequence continues at coordinate 17,267 of JAAYAV010000059.1, forward strand.
CGGACACCGGCGACACGTTGTCGTCGACCACCCTCTCCCGCAGGGCCCAGGTCACGTCCTCTCCATCAAGTGTGATCGTTGTCACCCGCCCGTCGTCGACCGCGGGCGGAGATACGGCGATCTGCACACGACCGATCAGAGCTACCAGCGCCGCTTCATCATGCACCGACACTCCGCACCGCACGGCCGCCAGCGTCGTCGCCCGGTAGACCATCCCCGTGTCGAGGAACGCGTACCCGAGCCGGCGGGCTAGCTCGGCGCCGATGGTCGTCTTGCCGGAGCCAGCCGGCCCGTCTATGGCGATGGATCTCGGCCTAGCGCGCATCGAGTCCCGCTCTCCGACGCAGAACCTTGACCTCACTCTCGGACAGACGGCGCCAACGCGATGGGGCCAAGTCACCGAGACGTAGCGGGCCAATGGCGACCCGCCGCAGTCTCTGGACGGGGTGTCCGACGGCCTCACACATGCGGCGGATCTCGCGTTTGCGCCCTTGCGTGAGGGAGAGCCGCAGTACACTCGCCTGTGGCGCCGATCGGAGCATCTCCGCTTGCGCGGCCTGCGCCAGCCCGTCGTCCAGGTCTACTCCGCGTATAAGCTGCGCGACCGTGTCCTGGCTGACCTCGCCCTGGACAATGACTTCGTAGACCTTCGGTATGGAGTAGCGCGGGTGGGTGATGCGATGGGCCAGGTCTCCATCGTTGGTGAGGAGAACGAGCCCCTCGCTGTCCACGTCCAGCCTACCTACCGGGTACACTCTCTCTGGGACTCCGACGAGGTCGACCACGGTTGTGCGGCCTTCGTCGTCTTTGGCGCTGGTGACAACACCGTAAGGCTTGTTGAGGGCATAGTAGACCAGCTGTTCCGGGCGCGTCCTGACCGGACGACCATCTACTCGGACCTCGTCCGTGGGGCCCACTTTCTGGCCCAGTGAGGCCGGGGTGCCGTTGACCTGCACCCGTCCTTCGCGAACCAGGGCTTCGGCGGCGCGTCTGGATCCAAGCCCGGCATGCGCCAGCACCTTCTGCAATCGCTCTTGGGGTTGATCGGTACGCTGATTGACCATTATCCGCCCATTATACCATGCTCAGTCGCGCAATGCGCACCTTGTCCCGAGGCCCCGAAATCCACAAACGCAAGCGAGGCCCCGGGTACTAACCGAGGCCTCGCCGGAGGACCGCTATAGAAGAAGCGGGCGGGCTAGGCCTTGCCGGCCAGCCTGCGGGCGACGTCCACGGCGGAGGCGGCGTCGGGCGCATAGCCGTCGGCGCCGATCTCGTCGGAGTAGCGCTGGGTCACCGGCGCGCCGCCGATCATCACCTTGACCGAGTC
>JAAYAV010000407.1 GCA_012719195.1 Anaerolineae bacterium
CACCTACTTTCTGCCACTGCCGGCGGATGTGGCCTTCGACTCGCTGGGGCTGGTCGCCTACCTGGCCAACGATCCGGGCAGGCCACTGTGGGAGACCAGCCTGCCCCTGACGATCGTCCCCTAGCCGGCGCTGGGCCCCTCGATTCCCGAAGTGGAGGCCACCGAGTGGCCGTCTCGAGAGGGCGGCCACCGGTACCGCCCCTACCCAGAACGCATTGTTCCCGTAGGGGCAGGACCCGTGCCTGCCCTCTGGAGGGCGAACCCCAGTCGAGGGTGCCACCGCCGGCATAATCGAAAGGCCCCGCTAACCGACGCTCCACCGCTCGACAGCCGCCGCGCGCGGTGGTAGCATCGTGGTACTTGATGGCAAGCACTTGTCTCTGCGCTGGACCTGGTCTCTCAGGGAGTCCGGAACACCGCAGCCGCGCATCCCGCCGAAGCCCGCGGACTTGGGGAGGTGTAGTTGGGGAGCCTGTATCTGGTAGGCACACCCATAGGAAACTTAGGCGACATCACCTTGAGAGCCCTTGAGATACTGCGGCAGGTGTCGCTGGTCGCCGCCGAGGACACCCGCACCAGCCGCAAGCTCCTCAGTCACTTCGACATCCACGCACCCCTCGTCAGCTACTACGAGCACAACCGCCTCCACCGGATTGATCAGATCGTGCAGGCCCTCGCCTCCGGCGATGTGGCCCTGGTCAGCGACAGCGGCATGCCCAGCATATCCGACCCAGGCTACCATCTGGTCCGCGCCGCCATCGACGCCGGCTACCCAGTGGTGCCCATTCCTGGCCCCAACGCCGCCATCGCTGCCCTGGCCGCCTCCGGCCTCCCCACCGACAGCTTCGTGTTCGCCGGCTTCCTGCCCCGCCAAGAGAGCCGCCGGCGGGAGGCCCTTGAGCGACTGAGTTGGCTGACCCAGACCATCGTGCTCTACGAGGCTCCGCACCGCATAGAGGCGTGCCTGGCCGACCTGCTGCGGGGGCTGGGAGACCGCCGGATTGCCGTCGCGCGCGAGGTTACCAAGGTGCACGAGGAGTTCTGGCGTGGTACGCTTGCAGCGGCCATGGAACACTTCACCGGGCCGCAGCGCGGCGAGTTCACCCTCGTGATCGCGGGCCGGGAAGAGACGACCTGGACTCGAGCTGAGGTCGCCTCCGCCCTGGCCGCCCTGAAGTCGCAAGGCGTGGCTCCGGCCGAGGCCGCCCGCAGCGTGGCCTCTGAGGCCGGCTGGCCCCGCGCCGAGGTCTACCGCCTCGGCCTGGACGCCGCAGCGGACGGCGATGATCATGCAACCAGCCCAGCATCATCGGAGGCGTGGGATGAAGCTTGACGGACTCGACCTGCGGCGCTTGGACCCCGACGAGATGCATCTGCGCATCTCCGAGCTGCCCGACCAGATCCTCCAGGCCTGGGGCCTCGTGGCCGAACTGAGTCTGCCGAAGGCTTACCGCGATTTCCGCAACGTGGCCGTACTCGGCATGGGTGGGTCCGCCATCGGCGCCGATCTGGCGCGTTCACTCCTCGAGCATTCATCTCCCGTGCCCATCCAAGTCGTGCGAGACTACCGCTGCCCCGCTTATGTGGGGCCGGACAGCCTAGTCATCGCCTCGTCCTACTCAGGCAACACCGAGGAGACCCTGGCGGCACTGGAGGAGGCCCTGGCGGCTGGAGCGCACTGCGTCGCCGTCGGGACCGGTGGCAAGCTGGAGCAGCGCGCCCTGGCGGCCGGCCTCCCCTACGTGCCCTTCCACTATCGCTCCTCGCCGCGGGCCGCCATCGGCTTCTCCTTCGCCCTAATTGCGGGGGTCCTGCGTGCGGCCGGGCTTTCTGCCTTCAGCCTGGACGACCTGCGGGACGCCGCCGATGTGATGCGCGCTTGGCAGGCCGAGCTCTCCCCGGACGTGCCCACGGAGACCAACGCGGCCAAGCAGATGGCCCTGCGGCTCCACGGTCGCGTGCCCATCGTCTACGGCGCCGGCATCCTGAGCGAAGTGGCGCGCCGCTGGAAAGGCCAGGTCAACGAGAACTCCAAGGCCTGGGCCTTCTTCGAGGTCATGCCCGAGCTCAACCACAACGCCGTGCTCGGCTACTCCAACCCCGGACCGGACGAGCAGAAGCAGACGGTGATCATGCTCCGGTCGAAGCTGGATCACCCGCGCGTGCAGGTCCGCTATGACGTGACCGCCACGCTGCTGGAGCAGAATGGCGTGCCCTGCGAGATGGTCTGGGCTCGGGGCGACACCGCCGTCGCGCAGATGCTTTCGTCCATCCACTTCGGCGATTACGTCAGTCTCTATCTGGCCTACCTTTACGAGTCGGATCCTACTCCGGTCGGATCCATAGACTATCTCAAGGCGCAGTTGGCCCAGGCATGATGACGATGGCGAATCGGACTCCCGCAGGTCTCGGCCGCCCAGGCTTGGCCGCGCTGTGCTGCTCTCGGGAGACGCTGTCGCGATGAATGTCCTCCAACGAATCGGCTTTGCCAGGCACCGTGGCCCCAAGGGGCCCTGGTGCCTTTTGCTTCTACGGGCGCCACTATTGAAAGAGCACGGTTCCGCCCATAATCCCCTACGGAGGTCGGAATGGATTCAGGCATGATCGGCAAGATCCAGAAGGCTCGGCAGTATGCCGAGGAACCCGAGCGCGTCACGTTCGAGTCCTTCACGGTGGATTTCGCCGGCAATCACGATCACTACACCATCGGCTACGAGAACGGCGCGTGGTCCTGCACCTGCAACTTCTTTCAGGGTCACTCCGTCTGCAGCCACACCATGACCATGGAACGGCTGCTCGGCGCGATGCTGAAGGCGACCGCCGAGGAGGCGTAGCCTCCCGCCGTCAGCCGTCACCAAGCGGGTAAGGTATGAAGCTGAGCTGGAAGGTCTGGCTCGGGGTACTGGTCAGCGCTGCGTTCTTCGCCTGGTTCCTGCAGGGACTCGCCCTGGATCAGGTGTGGCACGACCTCACCGAAGCCGAATACTGGTACCTCATACCGGGGGTAGCCGTCTACTTCCTGGCCGTGTGGGCGCGCACCTGGCGCTGGCAACACCTCCTGCGCCCTATGGCCGACCTGTCGCTGCGACGACTCTTCCCCATCGTCGTCATCGGCTACATGGGGAACAACGTCTACCCCGCCCGTGCCGGCGAGGTGATTCGGTCCTACGTGCTGCTCCGCAACGCGGGTGTACCTGTCAGCGCCTCCCTCGCCACGGTCTTCGTCGAGCGCGTCTTCGACGGCCTGGTGATGCTCCTCTTCGTGTTCGTCACCGTGCCTTTCGTGGACCTTCCCAGCTGGCTCAACCTGGTGGTGGTGGCGGCCACGGCGGCCTTCGCCGGCGCCTTCGCCGTCCTCGTGGCGGTGGCCGTCTGGCCGGCCCGGTTCCTCGCCCTCTACGACCGCCTCGAGGACCGCCTGGTGCCGGAGCGCTTCCGTGGGAAGCTCCGCGGCATCCTGGAGATGTTCTGCACCGGCCTGTCCGCCCTGCGCCACCCCCGCCAGTTGGCCATGATCTTCCTCACCTCCACCGTCATCTGGCTCACCGAGACGACCAAGTACTGGATCCTGATGCACGGGTTCCCATTCGAGGTACCATTCGTCGTGCTCATGCTCATGACGGCCGTGGTGAATTTGGCCATCACCATACCGTCGGCGCCCGGCTACGTGGGGACCTTCGACGCGCCGGGGATCAAGGTGCTCACCACCTTCGGCGTACCCGAGTCAGTGGCCGCCGGCTACACTCTGGTGCTGCATGCCGCCCTCCTTCTTCCTATCACTCTGCTGGGCTTCTACTACATGTGGCGAGAGAGCGTCTCCTGGTCCGACTTCCGCGCCGCCACTTCGCAGAGCCACTCGGAGGCCTGAGCAAAGGATCGCGGCGCGACGGAGGGGGCCACCGTCGACGCGGCGCCTCCGGAGTTGACACCGGCTGCCGAGTAACGCTAGCCTCAGCAGGTGATACCCATGCTGTCAGACGACCAGTTCCCTGGCGACGGCCCCCCTTTCGTGGGGGTCGACTTGATAGAGATCGAACGCATCAAGAAGGCGCTGCGGCGTTGGGGCGACCGCTTCATTGCCCGCGTATACACGCCCGAAGAGGCCACCGCTTCCGGCGGGGAGCCGGCCGCACTGGCCATGCGCTTCGCCGCCAAGGAAGCGGCCTCAAAGGCCCTTGGCACCGGAATCGGTCCCGTCTCCTGGCGCGAGATCGAGGTGCGGGTGGGGACCCGGGGGCGCCCCTTGCTGGCATTGCACGGTGCCGCTCGCGAGGTCGCAGTCCAACTCGGCGTGACCCGGAGCGCCGTCAGCCTGACGGACACGAAGGACCAAGCGCTGGCCGTGGTCATCCTGAGCTAGGCCGGCTGAAGGATGCGGGGACCGACACACAAAGGGAGTAAGGGCGTTGAAGAAGAAGGTCTTCTCGGGAGTACAGCCATCGGGCAACCTGCACATCGGCAACTACCTGGGCGCCATCCGCAACTGGGTCGAGGTCCAGGGCCAGTATGAGAACGTGTTCTGCGTGGTTAATGCCCACGCCATCACTGTGCCCCAGGAGCCGGCAGTGCTGCACGCCAAGACCCGCGAGGTGGCGGCGATCTACATGGCCTGCGGGATCGACCCCGAGGAATCGGTGGTGTTCGTCCAGTCCCACGTGCCGGCGCACTTCGAGCTGACCTGGATGCTCAACGGCATCACCCCGATGGGCTGGCTCAACCGCATGACCCAGTTCAAGGAGAAGGCGGGCGAGGAGCGCGAGTCAGTCAGCACAGGTCTGTTCGACTACCCCGTCCTGATGGCGTCGGACATCCTGCTCTACGACGCCGACCTGGTGCCCGTGGGCTCCGACCAGACCCAGCACATCGAGCTCACCCGCGACATCGCCCAGCGCTTCAACTACCTGTTCGGCGATACCTTCAAGCTTCCGCAGGCGCTGGTGCGCGAGACGGGCGCTCGCATCATGGCGCTCGACGAGCCCACCAAGAAGATGAGCAAGAGCAGCGAGTCCCCCATGGGGGCCGTCGACCTCCTGGACACGCCAGATGCCATCAAGCGCAAGATCATGCGCGCCGTCACCGACCCCCTGCGCGGCATCGCCTTCGACCCAGAGCGTCACGGCCTCTTCAATCTGCTCACCATCTACCAGCTCTTGTCCGGTTCGTCGCGCGACCAGATCGAGTCCCATTTTGAGGGCAAGGGCTACGCCGAACTCAAGCGCGAACTGGTGGACCTGGTAGTGGAGTCCCTGCGACCCATCCAGGAGCGCTATGCCCAGATCATGGCCGAACCGCAGTACCTGGAGGATGTCCTCGCCCGCGGGGCGGAGCGTGCCTCCGTCATCTCCGAAGCTAAGCTGCGCCAGGCCAAAGAGCACATGGGCCTGCTCTGAGCCGGTCCACTCACATCAGTCGGAGGAGTAACCACATGGAGGAAGGCACCCGAGACCTGGGCAAGCTATCGCAGTTGGCCGGGCACATGCGTCGCACGATAGTGGAGATCACCACCAAGGCCGGCTCCGGCCACCCGAGCACGTCGCTCAGCATGGTGGAACTCCTGCTCCCTCTCTACTTCGGGGGCGTGCTCCGTCATGATCCCCTCAACCCGCGCTGGCCCGATCGGGACCGCTTCATCCTGAGCAAGGGGCACGGCGCGCCGGCGCTCTACACCGTGCTCGCCATGCGCGGCTACTTCCCCGAGGCCGATCTCAGCACCCTGCGGGTGATCGGCAGCGCCCTTGAGGGACATCCCAACATGCTGCGCGTCCCGGGCGTCGAGGCTTCCACCGGATCGCTGGGCCAGGGGCTGTCGTTGGGCGTCGGCCACGCGCTGGCCGGCCGGCTTGACGGCCGCGACTACCGCACCTACGTCACCGTCGGGGACGGCGAGTCCCAGGAGGGCCAAGTCTGGGAGGCGGCCATGGCGGCCTCCAAGTTCGGCCTGGGCAATCTGGTGTGCATCCTGGACCACAACGAGTACCAGCAGACCGGCGCCGTCCGCGGCGTTATGCCGATCGAGCCGGTCAACGATCGCTGGTCCGCCTTCGGCTGGCATGTGATCGAGATAGACGGCCATGACCTGGGCGCCGTCTTCGCCGCCTACGACGAGGCGAGGACCATCAAGGGACAGCCCACCCTGATTCACGCCCACACCGTCAAGGGCAAGGGCGTGCGCGCCATCGAGCAGGACGAGAAGCAGAGCCACTATCACGGCGTACCCCTGAGCCCGGACGAGGCCAGAGTAGCTCTGGAGGAGTTGGCATGATCATCGGCGCACGCCTCGGTCTACCCGTCGGGAAAGCGACTCGAAATGCCTTCGGCGAGGCCCTCCGCGACCTCGGCCGCAGCCATCCCGAGATCGTTGTCGTAGACGGGGACGTCCACAACTCCACCCGCACCGGCTACTTCGCCAAGGAGTTCCCGGACCGCTTCTTCAACGTCGGCATCGCCGAGTCCAATATGGTGGGCGTGGCGGCCGGCCTGGCCGCCAACGGCAAGACGGCCGTCGTCTCTAGCTTCGCCTGCTTCATCATGTGCAACGGCTTCGACCAGCTGCGCATGTCGGTTGCCTTCCCCCAGCAGAACGTGAAGGTGGTCGGCAGCCACGCCGGCATCAGCATCGGCGAGGACGGTCCTTCGCAGATGGGCATCGAGGATGTGGCTTTGGCGCTGGCGCTGCCTGGCTTCACCGTCCTCTGCCCTGCCGATGAGCACGCCGCCCGCGCCCTCACCCGCCTGATGATCGAGACGTCGGGCCCGGCCTACATGCGCACCGGTCGCCTCGACGTCCCGATCATCTACAACGAGGAATCCGAGTTCACGCTGGGCAGGGCCAACCGGCTCCGCGACGGCAACGACCTCACCATCATCGCCAGTGGTCTCATGGTGGCCGCCGCCCTGGAGGCCGCCCACCTGCTTGCCGAGGAAGGGATCGAGGCCCGGGTGCTGGATATGCACACCATCCGCCCCCTGGACGCCGAGGCCATCGAGGCCGCCGCGCGCGAGACCGGCTGCATCGTCACCGCCGAGGAGCATCTCCTCGCCGGTGGCCTGGGGCAGCAGGTTGCCGCGGTGGTGGCAGACACGTGGCCCGTGCCGATGGGGTTCGTCGGACTGGACAATCAGTTCGCCACCAGCGGCGCCCCTGACGCCCTGCTGGTCCGCTACGGCCTCACCGCGGACGACATCGTCCGCGTGGCTAAGCGCGCCTTCGGCCGCCGCTAGGCCGGAACGACGAGGGGCTCCCCGCGCGGGAGCCCCTCGTCGCCCCTCACCTCACGCTAGAAGCGGTCCGGCCCCGGCACAAAGGGCGAACGCAGCGGAAAGAGCGCCTCGGCGACCTCCTGTGCCCCTGGGTCTGCGTGACAAGCAGGATCCGAGAGCACCTCTGCCACGGCGCGATACCCCACCAGCAGTGTCACCAACAGCCGCTGTGGGACGGTGAGCCGCGGCAGACCGCCCACCGGCTCATCCACCACCTCCAGGCCCCGACTGCCTCGCCTCAGCCCAGCGGCACCGATGTCAGTCTCCAAGTACAGCCCGCTCGCTCCCTCCGGTAGCCGGCGATCCAGTTCGGGCGTCAGATGGCCGAGCGTCGATCGTAGGTCGCAGACTCGCATCATCCCGCCCCGCTCGCGTAGGTACTGGGTCGTCCCGCAGAACGCGAACCGGCGGGAGTAGATCACGAACGGATCGTCGTGCGGAAGGTGCACATCCGCCGACCCCTGCCCCCGGCCGCGCACCGCCTCGGCCACCAGAGCCAGAGCCGTCTCGTACACTTCCGGCGTGCGCCCCACCACCTCCGACACCGTTGCCTGCTGGGGCGTATCGTCCAGTGTAAGGTATCCGCAGGGCCGGCCATGGCCGTCGAGGATGAGGCGAATGGCCGCCCGCCTCCCGTAGCCCGAGGAGCGTCGCTGGGGATCGAACCAGGAGCCGGTCCGGTCAAACGCTCCCACCGACCCGGCGAAGCGCTTGGCGTGCAGCTCCAGGAGACGGGGCCGATCCTCGGGCACATAGGGCCGGCTGGGCAGTAGCATCCGCGCGCATTCGATGTCACGCAGTGACAGCGACACCCGGTGCTCGGGGATGCAGGTGGAGAAACCGAAGCGGCTGTAGAAGTCGGGGATGCCGAACAGCATGGAGAGATCGTAGCGCGTGGCCATCCACTCCACCGCGTCGCTGAGCACCCGGCGGGCCAGCCCCCGGTTGCGGGAGCGCTCGCTGGTGCCGACGCCGCCAATGCAGCCGACGTGCAGCCGGGCCGCCCCCAGCCACATCCAACGGTCGTACACTTGGAGGTCGCTGATGTGCTTTCCGTCCTCGACGTAGGCAACGCGTGTGCCGTGCTGCTCCGGCTCGAAGACAATCCGGCCCACTTCTTCCATACTGCTCTCCCCCACGCCGGGCCCGTCCTAGTGATGGCTAATCGAGTAGCGGCTGCCGTCAGTCTCTATCTCGATGGTGCCCGACTGATCGGTCCGCAGGCACTCAGCGCCGTGCTCGCTGATCCGCGCCAGCACCTCGGCCGCCGGGTGACCGTAGCGGTTCTCGCCCACCGAGACCACCGCTATGCGCGGCCGGACAGCTTCCAGCAACGCATCGCTGGTGCCCCGGCTCGACCCGTGATGGCTCACCTTAAGTACCCAGCTCGGCTCCAGTTGCTCGCTCGCCAGAAGCAGAGACTCCACCGCTCCCTCGGCGTCACCGGTGAGCAGGAAGCTCGCCTCCCCGTACCTGAGCCGCAACACCGCCGAGCAGTCATTGTCGGTGGATCCCCACGTGGGACACCCCTCCCCCGACGGGTAGAGCACCTCGAGCGCCACGCCGTCGCCCAGGTCAAGCACCTGCCCGGCAGCAGCCGTCACCACCGAATCGGCCGCTTCCTCCAGCTGCTGCCACCTACCTGCCCAAGCCTGCGGCGGGTCGGCCGCCGACCGCAGCAACAGGCCCACGGAGTACCGCGGCGGTAGCCCGAGCAGGCCACCCATGTGGTCCAGATCGGGGTGCGTGAGGGCGACCACGTCCAGGCGCCGGCTCCACACCGGCAGCGCCCGCCCCAGATAGCCCCGCAGCCGATCGGGGTCGGCCCCGCCGTCCACCAGGACACGGGCGCCTGAGGGCGTGGTGATGAGGATGGCGTCACCCTGGCCCACGTCCAGGAAGCTGACGTGCAGCCGTCCGTCCGGCAGCTGGAGCGCGGCGCCCCACACCGCTACTGCCACCACGGCGAGCACGGCTCCGAGCGGAACGGCGCGCGCCGGACGCCAAGAGCGCAGCGACCGTACCCATGTGCCCAGTCGGCGCGGCCCTGCCCCGATCGCCGCCGCCAATACGAGATAGTAGGCGGCCACCGCCCCAGCGGGCCAGGGTGAGCACTCCAGTGTCGCCAACGGCAAGGAAGCTGCCCGGTGGGCCACGATCAGCGTCACCCGGGCGCAGAGCCAGGCGGGCAACGCCACCACGGTCGCCACCGCCGGTGCCAAGGCCGCCGTCACCGCCGCTAGCATCGCCAGCAGCATTTGGATCGGCTGCATCGGTAGGATGAGGGCGTTGGAGAGCACACCCAACCCCGGCAGTACACCGAAGTGCGCCGCCGACAGAGGCAGGGCGGCCAGCTGCGCCGCCAGGGTGGCCAGCAGCGCCTCCGCCAGAGGACGCCAGGCGGACGCCCTCCACCTCGAGGGCCAGCGGACACCCTGCGCTGCCAGCATCCCGCCCGATGTCGCTACCGACAGCTGGTAGCTCGGCTCCTGCACCAGCAGCGGATTTGCCACCGCCATGGAGGCAGCTGCAACCGCCAAGGCCGTCCAACCGTGCCCGGGCCGACCGGCTGCCTGCGCGCCGAGCGCCAACAGCACCATCACCGCCCCACGAATCACGGGAGGGTCGCCACCGGTAATGAGGCAGTACCCGACGGACAGCAGTAGGGCCGCCACCAGTGACGCGCTCCAGCCGACCAGCCGGCGCAAGCCCACCACGAGAGCCCCCACCAGGAAGGCCACATTGGCGCCGGAGACCACCAGGATGTGAAGCAGACCCGAGCGGCGCAGGTCGTCCTCCACCAGGTCGGGCAGTCCCTCGGTGGAGCCCAAGGCGACACCGGAGAGGAAGCCCGCCTCCGGCTGGGGAACAGCCTCCTGCAAGCCGGCCAGGGCCTGGCGCCGGACCGCGTAGAGCCAGCGCATGGGCGAAGCGGGACCTCGCTCGCGCCGGTCCACGCCGGTGGCATAGACGGTCGCCGTCACTCCGCGGCGGAGCAGGTGCTCTGCGTAGCCCTTGGGCCGCGGTGTCTCGGGCTCGCCGACAACAACCACCCGGTCACCATAGAGCAGCCCCTCCACTGGTGCCGCGCTCACCGCCGCTCGCCAGGGCACCGAGGCCCGGTCGTCCACCGCCTCCACCAGGCAGGTGTAGGTCTGTCGCAGCCCCGCGCTCTCCGGGTCGCTCACGACCCGGCAGAGGAGCGCTCTCGGGCCGGTCTCAGCGTAGGGATTGGCTTTCGCGAGCGACTCGACTTCGGCCGTGCCACGGGCCGCGCCGAGCGAGAGCACCGCCGCCAGGAGTAGGTTGCGCGGCGCTTTCCGCATGCCGGATCGGTGCGCGAAGATGGCCACCACCCCAAACACTGCACCGGCCGCGATCGGGAGCGGGCTCGGAGCGGCCCAGGTCACTCCCAAAGCGACGCCGGCTAACAGCACCAGGCAGACGCGCAGGAGAGCCATTCCTCGGCGACACTACTGCGGGGGGGCGCTCGCGGCCGGACGGCCGAGCAGTCGCCTGCCCACGAGGAAGGCCGTCGCCAGCAGCACCGACGCCAGGCTGATCCACTGGGCCGTGGCCAGGCCGCCCATCGTCCAGGCATCAATCCGGAGCGCCTCGACGAAGAAGCGACCGAACGGGTACCAGACGAAGTAGAAGGCCGTCAGGTCGCCGTCACGCAGGCGGTTGGCGTACCGACGGCTGATCCATCCCAGCACCAGCCATCCCACCAAACACCAGATGAACTCGTAGAGGAAGGTGGGGTGGAAGTGGGAGTACTGCTCAAAGCCCTGGATGCGGTGGGCGGGGTCAATGTAGATCGCCCACGGCAGATCGGTAGGAGCGCCGTAAGCCTCTTGGTTGACGAAGTTGCCCCAGCGGCCGATGGCCTGGGCAAGCAGCACGTTGGGCAAGACGATATCGAACCACTCCACGAGCACCAGCTTGCGGTACCAGACGTAGGTGGCGACGCCAACCATCCCCCCCGCGAGGGCCCCGTAGATCGCCAGGCCGCCGTTCCAGATACGCAGGATCTCTAAGGGGTGCTCCCGGTAGTACGACCAGCCGACCGCGCCACCCACCGGGCTGGAGAACACATGGTACAGGCGCGCCCCCACGATCCCACAGAAGAGCACCCAGATGAGCATGTCCCAGACGTACTCCGGGTCATGCCCACGTCTCTGTGCCCCGCGAGCGGAGAAGTAGGCCGCCAGGACCGCTCCACCCATGATGAGGACGCCATACCACTTGATAACCAACGGCCCGATCCGGATCATCTCCGGGTTCATTGCCAACCCCTCTCAGTTCGGGAAGTGTGCCCTACCCGCTCCCATCGGCATCGTAGGGAACGCGTAGCACAGTCGTCAAGAATCTCGGCCGCCAACGACCTACAGTGGGTGTTGAAAGTGTGTGACGGTTTCGTCTCTCCTCCTCCTGATGGGCGTAGAGCCGGGGTCGGGGCGGCCCCGGCTCTAGCCGTTAAGCGGAGCCGGCTTCCTCCAAGGCTTGGGCCGTCAAGCGAGCCGTCCTCTCCCATGTGTACCCGGCTGCGCGCTCCCGGCCTCGCTGCGCCATCCACGACCGCAGGTCCGGATCCCGAATCACCCTCTCCAGCGCCTCCGCCAGGGCCTCTGCGTCGCCGGGCGGAACCAGCAACGCCGCGTCACCACACACCTCCGGCACCGAGGTAGCGTTGGCTGCCACCACCGGCGCCCCGCAGGCCATCGCCTCCAGCGGCGGTAACCCGAAGCCCTCATACTCGCTCGGGAAGACGAAGGCAAGCGCTCCGCTGTAGACGGCCGCCTTGTCCCCTTCTTCCACAGCCCCGATGAACCACACCCTCTCGCGCAGTCCCGCCGCCGCCACTAGGGCGCGCAGGTCGAACACGGCGGCACTGGGTCGATCCGGCACACGACCGGCCAGCACGAGGTCGGGCGCATCCGGAACGCGCTGCAGCAGCGCGGCATAGGCCTCAAGCAGCACGTCCGCCCGCTTGCGCCGGTCGGCCCCCGCCAGAAAGAGAAGGTAGCGCTTGGGTAGGCAGTACCGCTCCTGCACCCCAGCCAAGGCCCCCTCGTCCGTCACCGGCCGCATCCCCTCGCCTACACCCAACGGCACGACCCGCACTCTATCCGGGTGCGCCCCCATCAGCTGCACGGCGTCTCGCCGCGTCCAGTCCGAGTCCGCCAGCAGTAGGCGACAGCGCC
>JAAYAV010000408.1 GCA_012719195.1 Anaerolineae bacterium
AGTGGTGTCGCCCGTTCTTCGCTGCCCTAACCGTTGGTTTGTACCAACAGTGCCCTCGACTGGATTCGAACCAGCACGCCCAAATGGGCACAGGCCCTCAACCTGCCGTGTATGCCATTCCACCACGAGGGCAACTTACCCCGCGATTATAGCCAGGACCCACCTCTTGGTCAACTCATGCCCTCTGCCCAATCGCACTGGGCCGGCCGCAGACAATCGGAGCCGGCCCCGCCCCAGGCCAGTCCTTGTCGCCCTGGCGCCCAACGCCCTCAGGCGGTAGAATGTGAGGCAATCGAACACACAGCGACTGTGACGGAGACGAAGGCGGGACTCCCCGCCGCTAGGCTCATCGTCCCGCTCCCAGAGAGGCGCCGGCCGGTGTAAGGCGCTGCGGACGTGAGCCGAATCCCCTCCCGAGCCGTGGGGTCAACGCCCTCCGGGCCACTAAGCCCCACCGGAAGCCTCCCGTTAGCGAGGCAGCACATGAGGCCGGCCCCTCCAGACCGGCGAAGTCAGGTGGCACCACGAGCCGCCCCTCGTCCTGACCGGACCGGGGGCGACTCTGTTTTCCAGGAGGTACACAGTGCTCGACATCAACCTGATCCGCGAGCGGCCAGATTATGTAAAGGATGCCCTGGTCAAGCTCAACTCCGACGCCCCCATCGACGACATCCTCGCGCTGGACGAGCAGCGGAGAGCCAACGTGTCCGTGGTGGACGAGTTGCGGGCCCAGCGGAACACCCTCTCCCGTGAGGTGGGCAGGACCAAGGATCAGTCGGCGCGCCAACCCCTCATCGAGCGTGTTCGCACCATCAACAACGAGATCGAGCAGCGCCAGGCCGAACTCGCCGGCATCGAGGAGCGCCTCAATGCCCTCGTTCTTGAGGTGCCGAACCTGCCCGCCGAGAGCGTTCCAGTAGGGAAGGACGAGTCGGAGAACGTGGTGACGCGCACCTGGGGCACGCCCCGCGCCTTCGACTTCGAGCCAAAGCCTCACTGGGACTTGGGGACCGCTCTTGGGATCGTAGACTTCGAGCGCGGAGTGAAGATCTCGGGCACTCGCTTCTACGTACTCCTGGGCGCCGGCGCCCGCCTTCAGCGGGCCCTGATCGCCTGGATGCTCGATCTTCACGTGCAGCGCCACGGCTACACCGAGGTCTACCCGCCCTATCTGGTGCGCGGCGACTGCCTGGTCGGCACGGGGCAACTTCCCAAGTTCGACGAGAACCTCTACAAGGACCACGAGGAAGACCTGTGGATGATCCCCACCGCCGAGGTCCCGGTCACCAACCTCTACCGAGATGAGATCATCGAGGCAGGGCAGTTGCCCATCAACCTGGTAGCGTACACCGCCTGTTTCCGGCGCGAGAAGATGTCGGCCGGCCGGGACACGCGTGGCCTCAAGCGGGGTCACCAGTTCGATAAGGTCGAGATGGTGAAGTTCTGCCTGCCGGAGAGTTCGGACGAGGAGTTGGCGTCGCTGATCCGGAACGCGGAAGAGGTGGCGGAGGGGCTCGAGATTCCCTACCGGATCGTGCAGATGTGCACCGGGGACCTCAGCTTCACCGCGGCCGCGAAGTTCGACGTCGAGCTCTGGGCGCCGGGCTGCCAGGAGTGGCTGGAGGTATCCAGCTGCAGCAGCTTCCGCGACTTCCAGGCTCGTCGGGCGAACATCCGCTACCGGCCCGAGGACGGCGGCCGCCCCCGCTTCCTGCACACGCTCAATGGCTCCGGCCTAGCTCTGCCCCGGACACTCATAGCCGTAAT
>JAAYAV010000060.1 GCA_012719195.1 Anaerolineae bacterium
AGCTGGACGAGCGACCGAGCTTTGAGCTCCGGCGAGTTCGGGGTGTGGGTGCGTTCCGCAAGCCAACAGTGGTATATCGGACAACTGGTCGCCGCCACCGGAGGCACGAGTTGCTCCAAGACCATCACTCTGGGACTCCCGGCGGGAAGCGGATACCAGGTGATCGTGGCCTATCGTTCGTCGAGTTCTGAGAGTTGGGGAAGCTGGGCTACGGGCCCCGGGTCCTTCAGCGTGACTCCCGGTTTACCCTATCTGAGCATTACCTCTCCCTCCGGCCCGGCCACCTACGCCTCCGGGGACCCCATGACGGTGAGCTGGATAAGCGATCAGGCCCTCACAAGTGGTGAGTTCGGCGTATGGGTGCGCTCGGCGACCCAGGGCTGGTATATCGGGCAACTGGTGCCGGCCACCGGAGGAATGAGCTTCAGCAAGACCATCACCCTGGGGCTCCCCACCGGCAGCGGATACCAGGTGATCGTGGCCTACCGGCCCACCAACGGCAGCACTTGGGGGAGTTGGTGCACCGCCTGGTGGTCCTTCACGGTGACTCCCGGTCTGCCTTATCTCACCATCGACGCTCCTTCTTCTCCGGGCACCTACGCCACCAGCCAGTCCCTTGGCGTTAGCTGGACGAGCGACCAGACTCTCTCCGGCGGTGAGTTCGGAGTGTGGGTGCGCTCTGCCTCGGGCTCCTGGTACATCGGACAGAGGGTCGCCGCCACCGGTGGCACCAACTTCTCGACCAACGTCCCCCTGAGCAGCCTTCCGCCCGGCAGCGGATACCAGGTGATCGTGGCCTACCGGGCGACGCCGGGCTCTGGGAGCTGGGTGAGTTGGACCACCGGTTGGGCTACGTTCACGGTAACCTCCGGGTGAGAGAGAAACGCTGAATTTCAGGGTCTTGCGCAGCACCGGCGGAACGGGTGGGCTGCTGGTCGCCCCATTCCGCTAGACGGCACGCCGCGACTGACTACGATTCTTCTTCGAGCCGGAGCTTCTTCGTGAAGCTCCTTTCGGCCGTGCCTGCGTCTCGGTCGGAGTCGGGGCGCGCTGAGCATCCGTCGCGGGTTCCCGGAAGAGAGACCCTGCCACGAGGAAGAAGAGCCAGAATAGAGCCGGGAAGTAGAGCGACAGGTCGATCATGTTCTGGAAGACCAGCGAGGTCGCGCCGATCCACAGCCACCAGCGGCGGTCGGCAAAGCTTCGGCGCCAGGGCATCTTCCAGCGGGGCCAGAGGAGGGCGATGAGGATGGCCGCCAGAAGGACGCACCCGATGATCCCGGTCTCGACCCAGTGCTGGAGGAAGAGGTTGTGGGCAAAACGGCTCGGGGGACCGATCCGATGCTCCGAGTATGCCTCGTAGAAGGTGCCTGCTCCCCATCCCAGCGTCGGACGCTCCTGGGCCGTATCGACGGCCGATTGCCAGAGTTGCACCCGGTGTTGCTCCGTGCTCTGTATCGAGAGGTCGAGGGAGCGGATCTCCATTGTGGCCACCGTCACCACGGCGGCAAGTAGTAGCAGCGCGACGATCGAGGCTGCCGCCCGGCCCCTTGTGTTCCGATCGCGGGCCGACCATCTGATCTGACGGGCGGCCATGAAGAACAGACCGAGGACGGCCGCTGCGGCCAGGGCTGCCAGGGCTCCACGGGATCGGGTCAAGGCCACGGCCGCCACTTGGACGGCCACCGCGATGGCGAGTGCGGCCGTCCCGGCGAGTCGGCGCCCCTGAGCGCGTGTCCGGTTGAAGAGGTCGAGCACCAGAACGGCGCTCGCGCACAGAGTGACTATCAAGAGCCCGGCAAAGGCGTTCGCATATCCCAGCGGGCCCACCAGATGACGGACACCCCCGACGGAGAGGACCCACATGTCGCTGCCTTGGGCGTAGCTCACCAGCGAGACTATCCC
>JAAYAV010000409.1 GCA_012719195.1 Anaerolineae bacterium
GGCCTTCAGCTGCAGCCGGCGCACCCGGCGGTGGAACATCACGTCGTGGAAGAGGAAGTAGCCGGCACCGTAGAGCGTCATGCCCGCGCCCGCCGCAACCAGCAGCGGCGACTGCCACAGCAGCACTCCCCCGGCGATGAGCGCGATGGCGATCGCGGCGAAGAACAGGCTGAAGGCGTCGTTGCGCTGCAGGCCGCGGCCGCTGGGCCGGTGATGGTCGGCATGGAGCACCCAGAGCGACCCGTGCATCACGTAGCGGTGCGTGGCCCAGGCCACCCCCTCCATCCCGATTGCTGCCGCCAGGAAGACCACCAGCACTGCCAGGAAATTCATGGCCCCTCCGCTCAGATCGTCTCGGCGCGGTAGGCGCCGGTGGTAGCCCGCCACCAGATCCCGGGCAAGCGGGCCAGCTTCGCCCCACCACCCAGATGAGCGCGGCGGTTGAACACGTCGTAGTCGTGCGCCTCGATGTCGTCCAGGATGCCGCGATACAGCTCTGCCGCCGCGGCCACGGCAAAGCGACCATCCTGGTGCAGGTAGCTCAACCCCGGCAAGGCATCGCGGTATAGCCGCCGGGCCCGCTCGATCTGGTAGGCCATGAAGCCGCGCCAGCGCTCGTCCAGCTGTCCGGCCGCCACCTCTCCCTCGCTCAGGCCGAAGCGAGCTAACTCGTCCAGGGGCAGGTAGAGGCGACCCGATCGCCAGTCCTCGCCCACGTCTCGCAGGATGTTGGTCAGCTGAAGCGCGACCCCCAGCCGAATGGCGCTAGGTTCCGCCTCTCCCCCACGGTAACCCACTATGCGCATGGCCATCAGCCCGACCGTGACGGCGACCCCGTAGCAGTAAACACTCAGATCCTCAAAGGTGGCGTACCGGTCCACAGAAAGGTCCTGCGCCACGGTCTCCACCAGTTGTCGAGCGTAGAGCGGTGGGATGCCGTGTCGCGCCACAGCGTCTCGCCAGGCCAGCGCCACCGGCTCCTGCGGATGGTGACCCTCAGCCAGGGCCTCGCGCTCCCACGCGGCCAGGGCGGCGCGGCTGCCGTCCATCTCGTCTACGATATCGTCGGTGGTGCGGCAGAAGGCATAGAGGGCGTGCATGGCGCGGCGCTTGGCGGGAGGCAGCAGTGCCGCCGCCAGGCTGAACGTCCGACTGTGCTCGGCAGTGATTCGGCCGCACAGCCGGTAGGCTTCGTCCAGGACGGCATCGCCCCCCGGGCAGGCCGGACGGAGGGGCGGTTCTGCCTCCTCCAGGCGGGCCAGGCGCAACAGACTCCGCTCCCAGGACTCGGCGCTCGTCATGATCGCAGGTTATGGCCCAGGCTGCTCTCGGGCGATCCGCTCCGCCGCTAGCTTGGCCGAGAGCATAACCAGGGGCACCCCCGTACCTGGGTGGGTGCTGGCCCCGGCGAAGTAGAGGTTGCCGTAGCGGCTGTGCCGGTTGTGGGGGCGCATGTACCCGATCTGGCTGAACTGGTGGTTGAGCCCGAAGGCCGACCCCTTGGCCAGGTTGTACTCGGACTGGTAGCGCAGCGGCTCCATGGCCTCTTCGAAGAGGATGCGAGAGCGTAGGTCGGTGATGCCGATGTCGGCCAGCCGGGAGAATACGCCCTCGCGCGCCCTATCCTTCAGCATCTCCCAGTCCTGCGTCCCGGACTCGCTCAGGTGCCCGGCCGGCACCAGCACCATGATGCCGTCCTTGCCCGCCGGCGCCAGCGTGGGGTCGGTGCGAACCGGGGCATGGATGTAGAAGGAAGGCGTCACGGGCAGAGACAGGTCCTTGAAGATGCTGTCGAAAGACTGGCGGTAGTTGTCGCTGGCCAGGAACACGCTGTGATGCAGCAAGCGCGGATCGGGCGCCCCCTCCAACCCCCAGTAGAACACGAAGGCCGAAGAGGTGTACTTCTTGTTCTGCAGGCTGGCGGCATAGGGATCGTTGGGCAGCAGCTTGGAGTAGACGTAGGGCAGGTCGGCATTGGCTACCACCACGTCGGCGGGCACCGTCTCGCCGTCTTGGAGGCGAACACCGGTGGCCCGGTCGCCATCCACCAGGATCTGGTCCACCGGCGTGTTGTAGACGAACTCGGCCCCGAGCCCCTCGGCAATCTTCATCAGGCTCTCCACGATGCGGTACATGCCGCCCCGCGGGAACCAGATGCCCTCGGCCAACTCGGTGTACTGGAGTAGGGTGAAGGTGGCCGGTGCCTCATATGGGCTCAGGCCCAAGTACATGTTCTGGTAGGTGAAGGCGGCACGCAGCCGCGGGTCGCGGAAGTGCTTGGCCGTGTTGCGGTAGTGGTTCTGGAGGGCCTTCAACTCGAACAGAAGGGGCAAGTTGGACAGGCTCCAGAACTCGGTCCAGTTGTAGAAGTTGCGGCCCACGAAGTTGCCCAGCGACTTGTGGTAGCAGCGCGACCC
>JAAYAV010000410.1 GCA_012719195.1 Anaerolineae bacterium
AAAGGGGAGCGGAATCGTCGCCGCTCCCCTCTTCGGGAACAAGTGCACTGCATAACGCCATATTGTAGCCTAAGGCCCGGTCGCCGGGCAAAGCGCGCCCGCGCCGGCGATCCGCATGGGGCCCTAGGGTTGGACCCAGCGGGTGCTGTAGTAGCCCAATCCCACTGTCCCGGGGCCCACGTGGACACCCAGCACGGGGCTGATCTGCATGAGCTCCGGCCGAGGGCACTGCAGGGCCTCGCTGACGTCGCCGGCCAGAGCAGAAGCCGACTCGGGGTCGTTCCCGTGGACGACGACTACGCGCATATGGTCACCCGTGCCGCCCCGCTCCCGCGCCGTCTCGACGATGGCCTGGAGGGCCTTGCGCTTGCCGCGCACCTTGCTCCACACCTCGATGGCCCCCTCGTGGAGGGTCAGGATGGGCTGGATGCGCAGCACCGAAGCGGCCAGGGCGCTGGCGCCGCCGATGCGGCCGCCCTTCTGCAGGTAGCGGAAGGTGGCGATGGTGAAGAGAAGTTGGGCGCGCTTCCGGATCTCCTCCAGCCCGGCGATGATCTGCGCCATGGCGGCGCCAGAGGCAGCCTGTTCGGCAGCGTACTGAACCATCAGGGCGAGGACGCCCGAGGTGGTGAGGGAGTCGAACACCGTTATGGGGAGTTCAGGGAGAGCGCGTTGAGCCGCCACCGCCGAGGCCACGGTCCCGCTCAGCCGGCTGGAGATGAGGATGGCCAGCACCTGGTTGCCGCCGTCACAAGCCTCCCGGAAGACCTTCTCGAACTCGTTGGCGGGCGGCTGGGAGGTGGTCGGCAGGCCCTCGCACTGAGGCAGCAGCCGGTAGAACTCCTCCGCCGAGATGTCAACCTGGTCGCGATAGGTCATCTCAGGGAGGACGACGCGGAGGGACACCACCCGCACCCCTAGAGACGCCGCCATCCCGGTCGGAATGCTGGCGGTGCTGTCGGTGACGATGTGAATCAAGGTACCCCCTCGGCCTCCGAGCTACGTTTCCGGCAGGCCCGATCTGCGGTGACAGCCGACTGCAACGAGAGCTTGTAGCTGCCCGGTGCTAGCCCCCTGTGAGGACGAGCGCGGAGCGGAAATGCTACCCACCGAGATCACCCTTGTCAACACCCGAGAGCCGGTGCTAGACTGGCACGGTTCTGGAACAAGGTACTGCTTCGCACTGATCCCACTGGAGCGCCATGCTCAATGACCGCAGCCATGAGACAACAGCGTAAGGTCGTGGTTACCGGGATGGGCGCCATCACGCCTGTCGGCAACACCGTCGATGAGTTCTGGGGGAACCTGTTGGCCGGTGAGTGCGGCATTAAGCCCCTGCGGGACTGGGACACCGAAGGTTACCCAGCTAAGGTGGCGGGCCTGGTGGATAGCTTTGATCCCACCCAGCACATGGATCGCCAGCAGGCGCGCCGTATGGATCGCTTCAGCCAGTTCGCCGTGGCGGCGTCCCGAGAGGCGGTGCAAAACGCGGCGCTTGACCTATCGCAGGTGGACCTGGACCGAATGGCGGTGGTGATCGGTACCGCCATAGCGGGCGTGCCGGTGCTGGAGCGGGAGACCCGTGTCCTGATGGAGTCCGGGCCGCGCCGGGTGAACCCCATGATGATTCCGGCGGTCATCGGCAATATGGCTGCTTGCCTCGTCTCGATGACAATGGGCATTACCGGACCGGTCTTGTGTCCGGTGGGGGCGTGCGCCACCGGCTGCCTCGCGGTTGGCGATGCCTTCGAGCGCATCGCCTCCGGCCAGGTTGACGTGGCGCTGGCGGGAGGAACGGAGTCGGTTACCACGCCGCTGGCGGTGGCGTCATTTGGCCGTCTGGGAGCCCTTTCTCGCCGGTCCGATGATCTTCATCTGGTCTGCCGCCCGTTCGATGTGGATCGAGACGGCACGGTGGTGGCAGAGGGGGCAGCCGTGCTGGTGCTGGAGAGCGAGGATCATGCAAGGGCGCGCGGAGCCCGCATCCTGGCCGAGGTGGGTGGCTTCGGCCTCACCTCGGATGCGTTCCACGTGGCGGCGCCACAGCCCGACGGCGTCGGGGCCGCGCGTGCCATGCGCATGGCTATGGACCGGGCCGAACTGGAGCCGGCAGCGGTGGACTACGTCTGCGCCCACGGCACCGGCACGCCTCTCAACGATCTGGCGGAGAGCCGGGGCATCCGTAGTGTGTTCGGGGATACGGCTCCGGACGTGCCCGTAACCTCGACCAAGCACAGCCTAGGCCACACACTTGGCGCAGCAGGCGCGGTGTCCAGTATTGTGGCTGCGCTGTCCATTCGGGACGGCGTGGTGCCAGGCACGCTCAACCTCAGACAGAAGGACCCCGAGTGCGTGGTGAACGTACCGGCTGCGAATCTGAAGCAGGGCGTGAGCGCCGTACTCGTGAACGCTTTCGGGTTCGGCGGGCAGAACGCGTCTCTCGTTTTCCGGCGTTGGTCCGGGTGATTGGGGAGAAGGGGTAGGTGGTAGCTAGACTTTTCGTCGGGCACCGGGCTGTGGCCCGGGCGATTCTGGCGGCCCTGGTCGTTATGGCCGTCGCTCTGGTCCCGCTGGCGGCGTCGGCGCAGGAGTCGGTGGCACTCATCACCTCTCCGCAGCCTGGTGCAACCGTTCGCGATGTCGTGCTCGTTACCGGCAGCGCTCTCCACTCGCAGTTCAGCTTCTACAAGGTCGAGTTCGCGCGGGAGCCCGGCTCAAGCTGGGTGGTGATCGGCGACACTCAGCCCACCCAGGTGCGGGACGGGGTGCTGATCCAGTGGGACACCCGTGGGGTGCCCGACGGTAGCTACAGCCTGCGGCTGCTGGTGGTCGACGTGACGGGCAACTACCTCGAGGAGATCGTCAGGCAGGTGTCGGTTGCGAACGTCTCCGGCGAGCCGACCGAGACGCCTACCGTCACCGGGACGCCGGAAGAGGAGCTGACGGCAACAGCGCAGGCGGAGCCCTCAGCCACTCCCACGCAGGCACCGCCCACGCCCACGGTGGTGATCGAGATGCCGAACCTCGACACCGCTACCCCGGCCGTCGCTGCGGCGACGGCCGCACCCCGGGCGACGGCGGCGATTGCCACCGAGCCTGAGGACACCGGCACCGGCGGCGCTATCGTGGATCTGGCGACCGGCCTCCTGGGAGAGGTCTCCGATGCGGTGGGCTTGGGTGACGTGTTCCGCGGAGCCGGGTCGGCGGTGGTGAACGGGGCATTGGTGGGCATTGGCGCCTTCGCCGTGGCCGGCTTGTTGGCCCTGGTCCGCCAACTGGTGCTGCTGGTCTACCATTCGGTTATGCGCCGCTAGAGAGCGGAGCGCGCACAACAGTGGTACAATCTCTAGAGGGGCCGGGGCAGCAGGACCGGCCCCTTTAGGTGTTTGACCGCATGGTGCCGAGGTTAGGATGCGCGACGCTCTGAGAAGGATAGCGGGAAGCAGGCGCCCGGAGCCCTCGGGTCTGCCGGTGGCTGCTCTGGTGGTAGGCCTGGGCAACCCGGGCGGCGGGTACCGCAATACTAGACATAATGTTGGCTTTATGGTCACCGACGATATGGCTGCACGTGCCGGCCTGAAGTGGTCGCGGCCGCGCAACCAGAGCCGCTGGACCGTCGGAAGGGTAGCCGACCAGGAGGTGGCGTTGCTGCAGCCCCTCACCTTCATGAACCTGAGTGGCAAGGCCGTTGAATGGGCCCTCAGGCACTTCGGCCTGAAGCCGGCACAGATGGTGGTCGTTCACGACGACATCGATCTGCCCCTGGGCAGGCTCCGGCTCCGACCCACGGGCAGCGCCGGTGGTCACCGGGGGGTGCAATCCATCATCAACGCGGTGCGGACTCCCGACTTCGCCCGTGTTCGCATCGGGGTGGGGCGCCCTCAGGAAGACGAGGACGATGATGTGCGCGACTTCGTGCTCAGCACCTTCCGACCGGACGAGGCGGCGTTGGTGTCGGCGGTGCTTGAGCGCGCTCGCCGCGCCGTGGAAGCGGTGTTGGCGCAGGGCATTGAGCCCGCCATGAACGAGTACAACGGACAGGTGTGATGCTCAACTTTGGAGCCCTCACCGGTCTGCTGCGGCGGGCCCCGGCATACAGCGCCCTGGCGACTCTACTCCGCGATGGCGGCGAGGCAGGGTCTGCCGACGTGATTCAGGCCGCCCGTGCTGTGGTGCTCTCGGCTCTGGCCGAGGACCTGCCTGCGCCGATGCTGGTGGTGGCGCCTACAGTGGAGAGGGCACGCCAGTTGGCCGAGGAGTTGGCGATGTGGCTGGGCGAGCGGGCGATGCTCTTCCCGGCTCCGGAACCACTGCCCTATGAGCGCGTGCCCTGGAGCCCGGCCACCAACGGGGCCCGGATGCGTGTGCTAAGCGCGCTCGCCGGCCTGGCGGGCAGCCAACCGGTCGTCGTCGCCTCGGTGCAGTCGCTCCTGATGCCGCTGCCATCGCCCGCGGCCCTCCGCCGGCGCACCCGGATTCTGCGCCCGGGCACTGAGCAGCCGCTGACGCGCTTGGCCGAGTTGTTGGCCGCCAACGGCTACCGCCACGAGCCGGTGACCGAGGTGCCGGGCACGTACAGCCGCCGCGGTGGCATCCTGGACGTTTTCCCCGTGTCTCAGGACCGGCCCATCAGGATCGACTACTTCGGCGACATGATAGACACCATCCGCTGGTTCGACCCGGAGACGCAGCGCTCCCAGGAAGCCTGCCCGCGCGCCGTCCTGACGCCGGCCGCGGAGGCGGTGGCGGAGGTGCCCGCCGCCGGACTCGCCGACCTGGACGAACTGGACTGCAGTGACTGCCACGCCGCCGCCCAGACCGACCTGGAGCGCGACCGCGAGGACTTCAGCCAGGGACAGCTGCCACGAGCGTTCGGCCTCTACCTGGGCTATCTCTACCCCGAGAGCCACTCGCTGCTGGACTATCTGTCCGCCGAGGCCGTGGTTATGCGCGAGGAGTTCGAGTTCGCCGACGACGCGGCGACGGCGTTCTGGCAGGACGCCGACCTGGCCCGGGAGCGTGGCGAGAGCGTGGGCGACATACCGCGCGGGCTGCGGGCCCCGCTGTTGCCGTGGGAGCAGTTGCGCGACGCCATCCGGGAGCGCTCGGTTCTTGAGCTTGGGGTGGGCGCGGAGCCCGGTCCGGCCTCGCTGCGCGAGGCCTTCCTGCCGGTCACGCGGATGGCGGGGCAGGTGCGCCTGGCCGTGGACGCAGTGCTGGAAGCCGCGGCGGCAGGCGGCGCGCTGGTGGTGAGCCGGCAGGCGGCTCGGCTAGCCGAGTTGGTGGCCGAGCGGGGCGTTCCCGTCTCGGCTGCGGACGAGGTGAGAGAGCCGGTGCGGGGGGTGCAGGTGGTGCACGGCTCCTACCCCGAGGGCTGGGCGCTGCGGTTGCCGGAGGTGGGCACCGTCACCCTCTTCACCGACACCGAGGTCTTCGGCTACAGCCGGCCGGCACGGCGACGGCCGCGAAAGCGGCGAGTCACCGAGAAGTTCACCATCGACGTGGAGCCGGGCGACTATGTGGTGCACGTCGAGCATGGGATCGGGCGCTATGCCGGTTTGCGGCGCCTTCCGCGCGACGGCATCGAGCGCGAGTACCTGGAGATCGAGTACGCCGGGGGCGACCGCCTCTACGTGCCCACCTACCAGTCGGACCGCATCAGTCGCTACGTGGGCGCTTCGGAGGCCGCACCTTCGCTCAGCGGCCTCAGCGGCGCGGACTGGCAAGAGGCCAAGGCGCGGGCGCGCAGGGCGGTGGAGGATATCGCCGGGGAACTGCTCGAGCTCTACCTCGCTCGGGGGCTGGCGGAAGGGTACACGTTCGCTCCTGACGACACCTGGCAGCGCGAACTGGAGTCCGCCTTCCCCTACGAGGAAACCGAGGACCAACTGCGTACCCTGGCCCAGGTCAAGGCGGACATGGAGGCCCCCCGACCCATGGACCGGCTTATCTTCGGTGATGTGGGCTACGGCAAGACCGAGGTAGCGCTTCGGGCGGCCTTCAAGGCCGTCACCGACGGCAAGCAGGTGGCGGTTCTGGTGCCGACGACGGTGCTGGCACAGCAGCACTACGAGACCTTCCGAGGGCGCCTGTCGGCCTTCCCGGTTACTATTGAGATGCTGTCGCGACTGCGCTCGGAGGGCGATCAGGCGCGGGTGCTCGAGCGACTGGAGCGCGGCGAGGTCGACATCGTGGTGGGGACGCACCGGCTGGTGCAGAAGGATGTGGCCTTCAAGGACCTGGGGCTGGTGATCATCGACGAGGAGCAGCGCTTCGGGGTGCGGCACAAGGAGCACCTCAAGCGGCTGCGTCAACAGGTGGACGTGCTCACCATGACGGCGACCCCCATTCCGCGCACCCTCAACCTGGCCCTGAGCGGTCTGCGCGACATGAGTACCATCGACACCCCGCCCGAAGACCGCCAGCCGGTCTGGACCCAGGTGTCTCACTGGGATGACTCGCTGGTTGAGCGCGCCATCCGGCGTGAACTTGCTCGTGGCGGGCAGGTCTTCCTGGTCCACGACCGAGTGCTGGGGATCGCTGGGGTGGCCAACCGCGTCCGGCGCCTGGTACCGGAGGCGGTGGTGGATGTAGGGCACGGCCAGCTGCCCGAAGGCAAGCTGTCCCAGGTGATGGAGCGGTTCTCATCCGGGGCCGTCGACGTCTTGGTGTGCACCACGATCATCGAGAGCGGCCTCGACATCCCCAACGCGAACACCATCATCATCAACCACGCCGACCGCTTTGGCCTGGCTCAGCTCTACCAGTTGCGCGGTCGTGTCGGTCGTGGGACGGCGCGTGCCTACGCCTATCTCCTGTTCTCGCCCGGGCAGGGTGTTACGGAGGTGGCCCGGCAGCGGCTACGCGCCATCATGGAAGCTTCCGAGCTGGGCGCGGGCGTCCAGATCGCCATGCGGGACCTGGAGATCCGTGGCGCCGGCGACGTGCTGGGGCGCAGGCAGTCGGGCCACATCACCGCGGTTGGGTTCGACCTGTACTCGCGGATGCTCGCGCAGGCGGTGTCTCAGCGCCAGGAAGAGGCTGGAGCGGCGCCGACGCTGGAGAAGGATCTGCTGGAGGCCTTCCTGCGCCCGCTGAGCCCAGGCCTGCAGATAAGCCTACCGCTCGAGGCCGAACTCCCGGAGGACTACATCGCCGATGCCGGTCTGCGGTTGTCCCTGTACCGGCAACTGGGGGCGCTGGCGGGCGAAGAGGACGTGGACGAGTTCGCCGCCGAGCTAGAGGAGCGGTTCGGCCCGCCCCCACCGCCGGTGGAGCGCCTGCTGTATCAGACTAGGGTGAAGGTGTTGGCCCAGCATCTGGGTGCTACGGCAGTGGGTCGCGAGGAAGACCAGTTCTACCTTCGTATGGACGTGTCCCTGCTGAGGGCCCACGACATTCAGGAGGAGCTGTCCGGCGTGGCGCGGCTGGGCCGCGGGCAGATTCGCATCGACGCGTCCCGGACCCAGGACTGGCAGGGTCTACTGCTGTGGGCGCTGCGCGTACTGGTGGGTATCATGGAGGAGCGGCGAGCGGCACGCCCAACCCGGGTACTGCGGCCCGACGTGCGAAGCAGGCAGGAAGATACGGCAATGGAGGCCGAGGGACGCTAATGGCTGATGATTCCCTGTTGATAGTTGAAGGGGTACATTTGATCCGTGAAGGGACCGAGATCCTCCACGGGGTAAACCTGACGGTGGCGGAAGCCGAGGTCCACTGCCTGCTGGGGCGGAACGGGTCCGGCAAGTCCACCATGGCCTACATGCTGATGGGAAGCGGGGGCTACCTGCCCTCGGGCGGAACGGTGCTCTTCGGTGGCCGAGACATCACGGACGCCACCATGACCGAGCGGGCCCGGCTGGGCATGACTCTGGCCTGGCAGGAGCCGGCCCGCTTCGAGGGTCTGCCCGTGCTCGACTATCTGAGGCTGGGCATGGCCGAGCCATCAGAAGAGCGGGTGCGCGAGGCTCTGGAAGCGGTCGCGCTGGACCCGGCGGTCTACCGCAGCCGCAACGTTGACGCGAGCCTGTCCGGGGGCGAGCGCAAGCGCATCGAACTGGCGGCCGTGTACGCCATGCGCCCGCGGCTTGCGATCCTGGACGAGCCGGACTCCGGTGTCGATGTGCTGTCGCTCAGTGACATTCGCGACCTTTTTGCCCGCATGCGAGAGCAGGGCAGCGCCCTGCTGCTCATCACGCACCGAGACGAGATGGTCGAGATCGCCGATCGCGCTTCGCTCATCTGCAGCGGTGAGATCGTCATGACCGGAGAGCCGGCGCACGTGCAGGCGCACTACTGCGATCGCTGCGAGATCTGCGACGTAGCGCGCGAAGTGGAAGAGGCGGCCGACTATGAGCGTGTCTAGGACCAAGCCAGTGTTCACCCAGGGAGATGAGTTCGAGGCGATAGTGCGCTCATATGAGCGGGCCGGCGGCGACGGCAAGAACCTGCTCTCGCCCAAGTTCGCCAGCATGGTGGTGTCGGGCAACCAAGTCCTCAGTACCCACGAGCTGCCAGGGCTGGAGATGGTGGCGGAGCAGTTGTCGGACGGCGTAGCGGCACGGGTAACGGTGGCCCCGGGAACCAAGGTGGAGTTGCCGGTCCACCTGTGCTTCGGGGTGCTTCCGGAGCGGGGTACGCAGAGGATCGTTTCGCACTTCGAGATCGGCGCCGGCGCCAGCGTTGAGTTTCTCGCCCACTGCACCTTCCCCAACTCGGTCGAAGTCATCCATCTGATGGAGGCGGAGGTCCGTGTCGGCGAGGGGGCGCGGATGCGCTACAGCGAGACTCACTTCCACGGTGAGCAGAGTGGTGCCCGCGTGGTTCCGCGGGGACGCATACTGGTGGAGAAGGGGGGCGCCTATCTCTCCGAGTTCAGCCTCACCGAGGGAAGGATCGGCGAGCTGGACTTCGACTACACGGTGGATGTGGCCGAGCGGGGAAGGGCGGAGCTGATGGTGCGCGCGTACGGCTTCGGCAGCGACCGCCTGCGAACAGTGGAGACGATTCGGCTGAACGGGGCCGGTGCGCGGGGCCTGGCCAAGTCACGCGTCGCCGTGCGAGAGGACGCGGTGAGCGACGTGATCGCCACCACGGAGGGCAACGCGCCCGATTCTCGCGGCCATGTGGACTGCGTGGAGATCGTGCGCGACCGGGCGATAGCGTCGGCTGCCCCGCTGGTGCGAGTCACGTGCGACTCGGCCTACGTCACGCACGAGGCGGCCATCGGTACGGTGAACAAGAAGGAGTTGGAGACGCTCATGGCCCGTGGCCTCGACGAAGAGGCGGCCGTGGACGTCATCGTGGGAGCCATGCTGAAGAGCTAGGCGTTGGACCGGCCGTGGCGGGCCGGGCTTGATGTGAAAGGCAGGGAAGGCGCGATGTCCAGAGGGTGGGCGGCGGCACTCATAGCGGTGACCATAGCGGCAACTAGCTTCGCTGCCGGCTTCTTGGCCACCTTCATACGTCAGCCCACGGCCCGGGCCGATACCGGTCTGACGCTGGTCTGGGAGACTTGGGGTTACGCCGAACGCTACTTCTACGGAGAAATGCCCGACGATGCCGACCTCGTGCACGGCGCCATCGACGGGGCCCTGCGCTCCCTGGAAGATCCCTACACTCGCCTGGTGCGGCCGGTGGCCAACTCGCTGGAGCAGGACCGGCTGCGCGGGGCGCACGGCGGCATTGGCGCCACCGTCTATGAGACCGAGGGGTATCTCTACCTGCTGGCCTTGCCCGACACGCCGGCGGGGCGTGCCGGCATCCGCGATGACGACCGGCTTCTGGCGGTGGATGGTGTCGATCTGCCCGCCGGCGCCGACGCGGACCTGGCGAAGTCCTGGCTCCGCGGTGAGGTGGGCACTTCCGTCACCGTCACGGTCCTGCGTCCGTCGAGCCGGGAGACCCTGGAGTTCACCGTGGAGAGGGCGGAGATCGCCGAGCCGAGCGTCGAGTTCAGGCTTCTGGAAGGGGTGAGTCCCCCCACTGGCTACGTGCGTGTCGCCGTGTTCGGGGAGCGCACCCCGGCGGAGCTACAGCGTGCCCTGGCCACCGTGAGGGCGCAGGAGGCAGAGCAGGTGGTGCTCGACCTGCGCGGGAACCCCGGGGGCCTGTTGGACACTGCCGTCGAGGTGGCGAGCCGGTTCCTGCGTCGCGGGGTCGTCGCCTATGAGGTGGACGCGGACGAGGTCGAAAAGCGTTACGGCGTCCGGCCGCGAGTGGTGGCCACGGAGCCGCTGGTGGTGCTAGTGGACGAGGCCACCGCCAGTGCCGCCGAGATCGTCGCCGGCGCCCTTCAGGATCAGGGGCGCGCTCTGCTGGTAGGCCGGCCGACGCGCGGGAAGGGGTCGGTCCAGCTGGCCTACCAGCTCAGCGACGGTAGCAGCCTTCACGTCACTACTTCGCTCTGGCTGACTCCCGACAAGAACCAGATCAACCAGGTGGGGCTGCAGCCGGACGTCATCGTCGAGGCGGACGCGGGGGAGGGAGACGTAGTCCTCGATGCGGGCCTCCGTGCGCTGGCGGACGGGCGGAGCCGGAAGGAGGCCGGCCAGTGAACGGCTTCGCGCGCCGGCTGACGCTCTATTTGTTGGCGGCTCTGGGAGCGGTCCTGCTCTCGGCGGTAGCCTACGCCGCGGGCAACGTGGCCGGTGATGTGGTTTCCGGCCGGGCCCCCACCTCGCGGCCGCTGGAGGGGTTCGACCTCTTCTGGGAAGCGTGGAGGCTGGTCGAGCGCGATTACGTGGGCGAGGTGCCGCCGCTGGAGGAGTACGATCGCGGGGCGGCCGCCGGGCTGCTACGGGAGCTCGACGACTCCGCCACCGGTCTGATCGTGCCCGAGTATGCCGACCTGGAGCGGCAGGATGCCACCGGCTACTACCGCGGCATCGGCGCCTCGGTGGGCACCACCGAGGACGGCTACGTGGAGGTGGTCACCGTCTTTCGCGGGAGCCCGGCGGAGGGCGCCGGCATCGTTCCGGGTGACGTCATCATGGCGGTGGACGGCACTGACATCCAGGGCATGAGCCTGGCGGAGGCCGTCTCTCTGATCCGTGGGCCCGAGGGTACCGTCGTGGAGCTGGAGCTGCGGCGGCCAGGCAGCGACGATACGTTCAAGCGAGAAGTGGAGCGGCGCTCCATTGAGATCCCCACCGTTAGCCTGGAAATGCTCGAAGGCAAGGTGGCCCACATCGTGCTGTCGGAATTCAACAACCGCGCGACGGCCCAGCTTCAGGACGCTCTGAAGGAGGCCACTGCCCAAGACGCAGCGGCAATCGTGCTTGATCTCCGCGGCAACCCGGGTGGCTTCCTGGACCAAGCGGTGTCGGTGGCGGACGAGTTCCTGGATGAGGGGACGGTTCTGGTGGAGCGGGGCCGCCAGGTGGAGGAGAGATCGTACCGGAGCAAGGACGGCGGCTTGGCGGTCGAGATTCCGCTGGTGGTGCTGGTGAACGAGAGCAGTGCTTCCGCCTCTGAGATCGTCGCGGGGGCGGTGCAGGCGCGAGCGCGAGGCGCTCTGGTGGGCGCGCGCACCTTCGGCAAGGGGTCGGTCCAGTTCGTGTTCGACCTCAGCGACGGGAGCCAGGTACGGGTGACCACGGCACTCTGGTACACTCCGGAAGACCGGCTGATCCAGGGAGAGGGGCTGGAGCCCGACGTTACGATCGCCGACAATCTGAGTACGGAAGCGGACGAGCAGCTGGAGGCGGCGCTGGGTTATCTGCGGGAGGCATCCAACTGAACGAGGGCATTAAGGTCGTAGCGAACAACCGGCGAGCGCGGCACGAGTACAGTCTGGAAGAGACGTTCGAGGCGGGCCTGTCCCTGCTAGGCAGCGAGATCAAGTCGATACGTCAGGGCCAGGTGAACTTGCGCCAGGCCTTCGTTCAGGTGAAGGACGGAGAGGCCTGGGTGCTGGAGATGTACATCGCTCCCTACTCTCACGGCGGCTATGCCAACCACGAACCGGACCGGCCGCGGCGACTGCTCCTGCACCGGGACGAGATCCGCCGGCTCGCGGCTCAGGTGGCGCAGCGAGGCTACACCATCGTGCCCACGCGCCTGTACCTGAAGCGCGGGCGGGCCAAGCTGGAGATCGCTCTGGCCAAGGGACGCAAGACGTACGACAAGCGCCACGCCATCGCCGAACGAGAGGCCCAACGCGACATCGAACGGGGCCTGCGCGAGAAGTGGTAGACTGCGACCGGAGTGTGGGACCGATGATCGCGCTGGCGGAAGTGGCACAGGCGCTCGGCTGTAGCCCGTTGCAGCGCGAAGCCCAAGCCATCAGGGTCACATACTTCGCATACCGACTGGCGGAGGTGAGAGCGGGGGCGCTCTACGTGGCTGCTCCCGGGGTGGGTGACGGGCCGGACCGAGCCGGCGCGGCCGCCCAGCGGGGCGCGGTGGCCATCCTGACTGAGACGCCTCTAGTCGGACTGCCTGGGACACTGCCGCAGCTGCAGGTGGAGGATGTGGAGGTGGCGCTCTACCGGTGGGCGCGCCACGTCCTGTCCGTCTGGAAGCCGCGGGCGCTGTACATCCTGGGAGAGCGCCCGCAGCCGATATTGGCGTCCCTCGTGGCGGCGGTCCTCTCCGAACGGTTTCGCGTAACGCGCGGCTCGCCGAGGCCCTCGTCACTCGGCCGCCTGGCCCTGCCGACGGCGCTGGCGGAGATGGATCGGGCGGCCGAGGTGGCAGTGTTCGACCTGGGTACGCGGGATGCGGACGCTGTGGCGGATCAGGTGGCCCTCTACGCTCCGGAGGCTGTCGTGCTGGGAGCGCCGGTGGGCCTAGGGACGGAGCGGCGGCTGGCGGAGCTGGAGCCGTCGCTGCTGGCGGCGCTGGTGGTGATCGCGAATGCCGACGGTGAGCGGTTGGCGCT
>JAAYAV010000411.1 GCA_012719195.1 Anaerolineae bacterium
CGAGGTGCGTGCCCGGCAGGAGGAGATCAACCAACTCAACAAGGCGCTGCGCGTCTCCAACGGCCTCCTGAAGCGGAGCCTGGCGGAGTTGGCGCTGGCAACGCGCGAGGCGGAAGAAGCCCGCCACCTCAAGGAGCAGTTCGCCACTACCGTGAGCCACGAGTTGCGGACCCCGCTGAACATAATATTGGGGTTCGTGGACGTTATGCAGCAGTACCCCGAGATCTACGGCGACATCAACTGGACACCTCTGTTGCGTCGCGATCTGGGCGAGATTCAGCGCGGCGCCCGGTACCTGTCGTCCCTGGTGGACGACATCCTCGACTTGGCGCGGATACAGGCGCTGCGCATGCCTATCCATCGTGAGCCCACCGATATGGGGGTGCTGGTGGATGAGGTGGTGAGCCTTGCCGGACGGCTGCTGTTGCAGAAGGAGGAGGTGCGCCTGTGGGCTGAGGTGCCGGACGGCCTGCCCCAGATGTACGTAGACCAGACGCGCATCCGCCAGGTGCTGCTCAATCTCCTCGCCAACGCCTGTCGATTCACCTCCGCCGGCGAGATCAAGGTCGGAGTGCGGCTGGAGGCGACGAACCTCCTGGTGACAGTCTCGGACACCGGCTTAGGAATAGCGTCAGAGCAACTGGAGTCCATCTTCGAGGAGTTCCGGCAAGAGGACGATCGCGAGCTGGCGGAGCAGCAGGCGGCCGGTAAGGGACTGGGCCTAGCCATCGCCCGGCGGTTTGTGCAGATGCACGGTGGCGCTATCTGGGCGGACAGCGTGGTGGGCGAAGGCAGCGCGTTCCATTTCACCTTGCCACTGCAGGAGAAGCGAGTAATAAGCCTGGCGGCGCCCTCGGCGAGAGGGTTGCCGGCAGGGGAGTACGAGCCAGCAGTAGTACTAGTCGGGGACGGTCCGGGCCAGGTGTTCCTGGAGCGTCACCTAGAAGGATTCCGCGTTCTGGCGGCGCCTGACCTGCTTTCGGCGCGCGGGCTAGCAAGGGAGGAGAATCCGCGGGCGATCATCATCAACACGCCGCCGCCCGATGAGGGAGCCACGGTAGCGGCTATGCCGCCCATCTTGGCCGAACCTGTGCCCGTGGTACAGTGTTCTCTTCCCGCCCTAACGCTGGAGCGTCAGCTGTTTGACGACTGGCTAGTCAAGCCCATCACGTCCGAGCGATTGCTCGCTTCGCTATCCCTCTTCCCGGACGCCCGGCGGGTGTTTCTGGTGGATGACGACCGGGCTTTCGTGCGGCTGGTGCGGCGCATATTGGAGGCGCAGGGCGATCGCTATAGCACCGCCTGGGCGCACCGGGGCGATGAGGCGCTGGAGGCGCTCAAGCGGGACGGCGCCGACGTGGTCCTCCTGGATATCGCCCTGCCCGGTCTGGATGGCCGCGGGGTGGCCCGCGCCCTGCGTGAGGCGCGCCCCAACCGCCCACCGGCCATCGTCGCGGTGACGGCGGTTCAGCCGGGCCTGGAGGGACCCTCGGGCAGCCCGCACTCCTTTGCGGTGACCTCGAGCGCCGGTTTTCGTGAGGAGGACACCCTGGCCCTCCTGCGGGCCTGTCTGGCTCAGCTCAGGCCGGTGAGTTTCGGCGGACAGCCCGACCAAGGGCCTGCAGAAGAGCCGACCTCGACACCGGCTTCGTGAGGTAGTCGGTTGCGCCCAGGGCTCGGCCCAGGGCCGGGTCGTCGACTACGGAGCAGATGATCACCGGCAGGTCGCGCGTACGTTCGTCAGTCCGGAGCGCCTGCAGAACCCGCCAGCCGTCGGTCTCGGGCATCATGATGTCCAACAGAACCGCCTCGACGCCTTGGGCCACGGCCACCTCGCTCGTCAGTCTCGGATCGGTTGCCAACACCGGCAGCCAGTCGCTGTTCGCCAGGTACCGCTGGTAGAGGGCGAAGGCAGCCGGGTTGTCCTCGACGACCAGCACTCGCTGGTCTGCACAGCGCGGGAAGACCAGGCACAGCCGACTCCGGTGGCCGTCTCCCACGGTGTGGTAGCGCACCCCCTGCGTCTCCGCGACGCTGAGGGCCGCCTGCAAGAGACCGGGGCTCGGCTGCGCCCCCATTTCCTCGGCTGGCAGACAGAGTTGGATCTCGCCCTCCTGGACCGATAGGTCGGCCTCTATGTGGGAAGCGCCGCTCTGTACGAGCGCGCTCATGAGCTGAGTGATGATCTCGCCGAGTACACCCGGGCTGGCGCTGGTGATGCACGGTTCGGCCGGCTGACGGAGGCTGGTGCGGACTCTTCGGGCCATCGCAAGTGGTGCGACGGTGGATAGTGCATCCGCCACAACATGGGCGAGATCGACGCGCTCAGTTGAGCCGCTCAGGGCGCTCATCTCGTCCGCCAGCGCGCCGGCGGGCGGTGGCTGCTCCGACGGGCTAGGTGAGCGGGCGAGTGCCTCGCAGAGCCGCTCCTCGCCCCAGCGGAGGTCGCGGTAGACCTGTCGGGGGCTGAGGCCCAACTCCTCCGCGATCTCGTCGATGGCTAGGCCTTCGACGTAGCGCAACGTCAGGCATTGCTGGGCCCGGTACTCGGACGCCGAGGGGGCGACCCGCCCCCCAGGCCGGAGTGCCTCGACGGCGTCCAGCAGTAGGCGCCGGAGGGTGATGCCGGGTTCCTGGGCATGACGAACGAGGCGGTCGGCGAGAGCACACCGGGAAAGGTCGGCCGGCCGGTACAGGCAGAGAAGTGCCCGACGCATGTCCTCTAGGGGGATTGCGGGTTGGGTGGAGTCGTTCACGGTTGGACCCTGTGCAGTGCGGCGGATGGGCATATTGTCAGGTTCTGTCACGGGGTTGTCAAGCGGGGGTGTCTGAGGGTGGGTAGACTCTGTGATGTGAGCGAGCGACGTTCACAGCTCTGTTGGTGTGCTGTCGGACGGTCATGAGAGGGATGGACGACCTCGCTATCTGCTACGGGAGGACAGAATGGCAAAGCGGATGGACAGACGGTACTTCCTGCGGTTGGCAGCTGTTGCCGGGGGTGCCAGCGCCTTGGCAGCCTGTGCCCCCGCCACCCAGCCGGCCGCCGGTACGGGGGTGCAGGAGACAGTAGTAACGGCACCGGAGGGAGCCGAGAAGGCGCCGGTTACCCTAATGCACTGGCAGCACCATGCCGCCAGCTATGTGCAGGCAGTGGAGTCGTTCAAGGCCCGCTTCGAGGATGAGAACGAGCATGTGACCATCGACTTCCAGTCGATCCCGTGGGCAGAGTACTGGGGCAAGTTGGCCTCGGGCATTGCCGCCGGCAAGGGCTCGGCGCCCGATGTCTTCATGATCCCCATGGGGCTGATTGACGAGTACGTCTCGGGTGGAAGCCTGATCTCAGTCGATGAGAACATCGTAACTACCTCGCAGATCGAGCAGGACTACTGGGACTGGACCGTCACCCGCGGAAAGAAGGACGGTCTGTACTATGGTCTGCCCCTCAACGTCCAGACCCTGCTGATCTTCCGCAACAACGCCCTGTTTGAGGAAGCCGGCCTCGATCCGGCCGAGCCTTTCCTTGATCACGCCGACTTCTATGACAAGGCGCTTCAGCTCACCAAGAAGTCAGGTGGTGAGACGGATCAGATCGGTGTGAACACCAACTACTACTCCGCCTGGTTGACCACCCTGTTCCAGCAGTTCCTGCAGCGAGAGCAGAACGGAATGGAGTGGATTGACCCCGCCACCAACCAAGTTGTCTGGCAAGACTATCCTGAGATCATGCAGGTGTTCGAGTGGTTCTGCCAGCTCTCTGCTGAGGCTGATGACAGCGCCTTCATGACCGGCCAGAACCGGTTCACTTTGGGCAGGGCGGGCATGGAGATCGGCCACCCGGTGAATCGGGGCACGCTCCGAGTTACCGCGCCCGATCTGCAGTACACCATCACGCCGTTCCCGTCTCGGTCGGCTGGTCAGGACCCGTATACAGCCGGCTCGCACTGGATGTGGGTGGTAGGCAACTGGGCGCCCGACTACAACGTGGCCTGGGAGTGGGTGTACTACTGCACCAACAAGCCGGCGCAGGTAACCTGGGTCGACGTGGCCGGCGACCTGCCCAGCCACAAGGGTCTGAACGACGAGCCGCGCTTCCGGCAGAACGACAACGACAACGTCGTCATGGACTCAATCAAGTATGCTACTCCTTGGGAGTGGGTCGGCTGGGCCGAGTGGGTGAAGGAGTTCGGTGACGCTCGCGACCGTGTGGTTATCGGTGGCGAGACGACTCAGCAGTCTTTCGAGACCCTCATCATCAACATCAATGAGGTGATCAAGACCCACACGCTGGCCAGCTAGTCCGCAGAGGTAGTAGGGCCCCGGCCGCCGGGGCCCTACTACGCCAGCCGACGACCGCACTCTCTGAGCGTGCTTTGTATGCAGTAGGCAGGCTCGTCCCCAAGGCGGCCTACATCGCGCAGGCCTTTGCTCCAGGCGCCTCAACGCATGCCGGTTCGTGCCTACTCGTCTCAGACCCCTACAGCTAAGGGAGATTGACTCCATGTCTTCGCAGGCCACCGGATCGGAGGTTCGCAAGCAGCGCTGGAGCCGTCAGCGCCGAAGGGAGACGGCCTGGGCCTATGCGTTCCTGACGCCCGCCTTCTTCTTCCTTGTGGTGCTTCTTCTCTTTCCCATCATCTTCGCGTTCTGGATCAGCCTGCACGACTGGAGCCTCATACCGCGGCCGACTCCGTTCATTGGGCTGGAGAACTACAGCACTGCTCTGAGCGACGCTCTGACGATCAAGAGCATCAAGAACACCTTCATCTATACCATCGGCGCCGTGCCCATCAGCTTGGCCCTGTCCCTTCTCTTGGCTATCGTGATGAACCAGGACGGACTGCCACTGCGCACGCTCTTCCGCACCACCTACTTCATCCCCGTGATCACATCCTGGGTGGCCGTCTCGTTCGTCTGGATTTGGATGCTAGAGCCAAGGTATGGGCTGGTGAACGCCTTCCTGAGGCTAATAGGCATCACCGGCATCCGCTGGCTAGCTTCACCTCAGTGGGCTCTGCCGGCCATCATGCTGGTGTCCATCTGGAAGGGCCTGGGCTACAACATGGTGTTGTTCCTGGCGGGGCTGCAGACGATACCGCGGGAGCTGATGGAGGCAGCCCGGATCGATGGGGCCAATCGCTGGCAGTCCTTCCTCAACATCACCTTTCCCCTCCTGAACCCGACCATCGTGTTCCTCACGGTGACTGCGGTCATCGGGTCGTTGCAGGTGTTCACGCCAGCAGTGATCATGACCACGGTGCAGGGAGAGGCCGGCGGGCCGATCAACTCGACGCGAGTCATGGTGTACCACATCTACTCCATGGCCTTTCGCTCCAACCGACTGGGATATGGTGCCGCCCTAGCGTTTATTCTGTTCGTGATCATCCTGGTAATCACGATCATCCAGTTGCGCCTTACTCAACGCGAGTTTGAGTATGCCTAACACTGCTGCTCTCGTTCTGTCGACACATACGCCTATGAGGAATAAGCGCTATGCCTACTAAGAAGGCGGTGACTTCCGCAGCACACAAGCGGAGAGGCTTGACCACCGGGCTCAACCTGGGAGAGAAGCTAGGTGTGGGCTTGGGCCTGATAGTCCTGATCTTCGGCGC
This sequence comes from Anaerolineae bacterium, assembly GCA_012719195.1. Lineage (GTDB taxonomy): Bacteria > Chloroflexota > Anaerolineae > DRVO01 > DRVO01 > Ch71. The sequence continues at coordinate 5,610 of JAAYAV010000411.1, forward strand.
GGTATGGATGCTTCTGCCTCTGGTGTGGATGATCTCGGCATCACTCATGCCGCTCTCCGAGGTGATCAAGGTGCCGCCGGTCTGGTTCGCGCCGGACAAGTACTCCCTGGCCAACTACATGGAGGTCTGGTCGCGAGTCGGATTCTCCCGCTACTTCTTCAACAGCGCCTTCGTGGCCGTGACGATCACAATCCTGCAGCTCCTCACCAGCGCCATGGCCGGGTTCGCCTTTGCCCGCTATGACTTCCCCGGCCGGAACGTCATCTTCCTCATCATCTTGGCCACGATGATGATCCCCTTCCAGGTGATCATGATCCCTCTCTTCATCATGATGGCCCGGCTGAAGCTGGTTAACACCATCTGGGGGCTTATCGTCCCCTCGATGGTCACTGCCTTCGGCGTGTTCTTGATGCGTCAGTTCATGATGGGGGTCCCGAGGCCGCTGCTAGAGGCGGCGAGAATAGACGGCGCCTCTGAGCCCTACATCTTCGCTCGCATAATGCTCCCGCTCTGCAAACCGGCGCTGGCGGCGCTTGGCATCTTCGCCTTTCTGGGTAGCTGGGATAACTTCCTCTGGCCTCTGATCATCATCAATAGCCAGAAGCTCTGGACCCTGCCGATAGCTATGTCACGCTTCACGGAGCAGTACATCGCCCAGACACACCTGCAGATGGCGGGGGCTTCGATCATGTTTGTGCCTATCCTCGTGGTGTTCCTGGCGA
>JAAYAV010000412.1 GCA_012719195.1 Anaerolineae bacterium
ACGCTCCCGGCGGCGAGCGTGAATTCGACTACCACTTCATGGGCGAGGACGTCTACGAGAAGACCTTCACCGTCGTTCCCTGCGCCCCGGCCGACGTCCCGCCCGCCCACGAGGCGGCTGCCTCCCTCGGCCGGCACCTGGACGGCTATCGCATCGGGTTCGACTTGGGCGCCTCCGACCGCAAGGTCTCGGCGGTGGTCAACGGCGAGGCCATCTTCAGCGAGGAAGTGGTGTGGGAGCCGCGCAAGAACGCCGATCCCGAGTACCACTACCGCGAGATCAAGACGGCCCTGGAGTCGGCCGCCGCCAAGATGCCCCGCGTGGACGCCATCGGCGGCAGCTCGGCGGGCATCTACGTCAACAACCGGCCCATGATCGCCTCGCTCTTCCGCGGCGTGCCCAAGGACCAGTTCCACAAGGTGCGCAGCATGTTCCTGCGCCTCCGCGATGAGTTCGGCGTGCCGCTTGAGGTCATCAACGACGGCGATGTCACCGCCCTCGCCGGTGCCATGTCCCTGGAAGACACCGGCATCCTGGGCGTGGCCATGGGTTCCAGCGAGGCGGCCGGCTACGTCAACCTGGAAGGCTCGATCAACCCCTGGCTGAGCGAGCTGGCCTTCGCGCCGGTGGACTACAACCCTGACGGTCCCGTGGACGAGTGGTCCGGCGACCGGGGGGTGGGAGCGCTGTACTTCTCGCAGCAGTGCGTCTTCCGGCTGGCGCCGGCCGCAGGCATTGAGATCCCGGGCGGCATCACCGACGCCGAGAAGCTCAAGATCGTGCAGGAGAAGCTGGAGGCAGGCCACGAGGGCGCCCGCAAGATCTGGGAGAGCATCGGCTACTTCTTGGGCTACTCCATCGCCCATTACGCGGACTTCTACGACGTCAAGCACGTGCTGATTCTGGGCCGCGTCACCTCGGGTTCCGGCGGCGACATCATCATGGCCGGCGCCAACGAGGTGATGCGCAGCGAGTTCCCGGACCTGGCCGCGCGCGTCAACGTGCAGTTGCCGGACGAGAAGAGCCGGCGAGTCGGTCAGTCCATCGCCGCCGCCAGCCTGCCGGAGATCAAGTAGAGCACGGGCATCGCCCTTACCCCCTACCCCTCTCCCATTCATGGGAGAGGGGTGGCGGAGCGAAGCGACGCCGGGGTGAGGGCTACGCGTCCGCCGAGCATGGGGCGCTCAGCCGCCCGTGGAGGAGGATTGATGAAGTTCCACTTGCCTACCGCACAATCGTTCGTACCCGACGGCGTGCCTCTGGAGCAGGCGCTGGCACGCACCACCTACCTGGGCGTGTCGGCGCACCAGGACGACATCGAGATCATGGCCGCCAAGCCCATTCTCGAGTGCTACGCCCAGCCGGACCGCTGGTTCACCGGCGTCGTCGTGGGCGACGGCCGCGGCTCTCCCCGCGCCGACCTCTACGCTGACTACAGCGACGATGCCATGCAGGCGGTCCGCATCACCGAGCAGAAGAAGGCCGCCTACGTCGGCGACTACTCCGCCATCGTGATGCTCGATTACCCGAGCAAGGCGATCAAGAGCCCCGCTGACCCGAATCCGCTGGCGGACCTGGTGCAGATCCTCAAGGCGGCGCGGCCCGAGGCCGTCTACACGCACAACCCGGCCGACAAGCACGACACGCACGTCGCCGTCGTCCTGCGCGTGGTCGACGCCATTCGCGCCCTCCCCGCCGACCAGAGGCCGAAGCACCTGTACGGCTGCGAGGTCTGGCGCGACCTGGACTGGATGACCGACGAGGACAAGGTGCCGCTGGACGTATCCAGCCACGAGAACCTGCAGGCGGCCCTCCTCGGCGTGTACGATTCGCAGATCGCCGGCGG
>JAAYAV010000061.1 GCA_012719195.1 Anaerolineae bacterium
CTCGGGCGCTGGCCCCGATACTGTCTGAGGGAACCGACCCGATGGAGGCCTCCCTGCCTCTGCCCGACGGCCGGAGGCTGTCGGTCCTGGGACACCGTTGTTCCTGCACCGGACCGGCGTCCGGCCCGCTCACGTTCCTCGTGTTCCAGACCCCGGAGCGGCGGCCGCCACCGAGCCCCGAGGAGTTGCTCGCTGCCGAGCGCCTGGCTCGTTTGGTATGCGCCGACCTCGGTCGACAGCAAGGTGAGCAGATCGGTCTGGGCATCACCGAGGCTCTGCGGCTGACGGGGCAGTTCGCCGGGGCGGATCGCTGCTACGTCTTTCAGCTGCACGACGACGACCGGCTGATCAGCAACACCTTCGAGTGGTGCGCCCCCGGGGTCGAGGCCCAGATGCACCGCCTCCAGGACATCGTGGTGCCACCCTCCTGCTGGTGGGTAGAGCGGCTGCGAACACTGGAGGCCAGCTAGCTCCCGACGCTGGACTCGCTGCCCCCCGAGGCGACCCACGAGCGGGAGGTCCTGGAACAGCAGAGCATCCAGAGCCTGGTGATCGTTCCCCTTGCCGAGTCGGGGCGGCCGCTCGGGTTCATCGGACTGGACTGGGTTCGGGCCGAGGTGGATCTGGCCCTGGAGGAGAAGTCGCTGCTGTTGCGAATGGTGGGAGAGGCGATCTCCAACGCCCTGAACAGGAAGCAGGCCGAGGCACACCTCAGGGAAGCAAGTGACCTTAGCGATGCCCTGAACCGCGTCGGCCGGGCCACTGCCTCCACGCTTGATCGGGACGAGATGCTGACCAAAGCCGCGGATGAGAGCGCCCGGTCGTTGGGCGCAGATGCCGTCACGGTGATTCTGCGAGAGCCGGAGGGATGGATACTCAAGCACGCGTCGGGGTCGCTGGGGGAGCACGTCCAGGGTCTATCGCCCATCGAAGCGGCACCGCTGAACATGCTGGTGGCACAGGAGAAGCGGGCGGTGTTCGTGGAAGACGTGGAGCGCGAGGACCGGCGCCTGACGACCTGGCTCCGAACGGCCGGCTTCCGCGCCTGTTGCGTGCTTCCACTTCTCGCCAACGGTTCGGTGACGGGTGTGATGGGGTTTGGCTTCCGCCGGCCGACCCACTTCTCGTCTCAGAGGCGTGCCTTCGTCGGTCACTTGACGACTGAGTTGTCGCTGGCGCTCGAGGCGGCACGTTTGTACCAGGCGGAGCACTACAACAACCAGTTGCTGCGCGCCATCACTAGCAGCGTCCCTGTGGGCATGTGCCTGGTGGACGCGGACACTCTGGAGATGCTCTGGGGAAACCCGGCGGGGGCGCAGATGCTTCCGGAGCCATTCCGGCGGCTCTATGCCCCGGGCGTCAACGTGAGCGAGTTGATGCCGGGGCTGGACCTCTTGCGGCTGCAAGACATCATCCAGACCGTTGCCCGCACCGGGCAACGGTACCATGGCGAACAGGTGAGGCTCCCTTGGAACGGCCGGGGAGAGTCGCACTGGGAGGTGACGGTACTGGCCATCCCCGTGGCTCGGCCCGGCCGGCAAGTGCTCTTCGTCGGCCACGACGTCACGCCCATGGTCCAGTCACGCCAGCGTATCGAAGAACTGGCGTGCGAGGCGGAGGGGCGCGCCCGGGAGGTGGAGACGGAACGGGCACGGCTGCGGGCCGTGATCGAGAGCACTCCCGAGGCCGTCGTTGTCACGGATGGGGAGGGGCGGGTGACCCTGGTCAACCCGAGCGCCGTCGCTCTGGGCGCCCCGCTGCTGTTGGGCTGCCGCGCCCCCCAGACGGGCCGAGAGGCGACGGTGTGCGACGCCGAGCTGAGCGCCCGAGCGTACGATGACCTGCCGGTTGTGCGGGCAGCCCGCCTCGGGGACAGCGTGGCGGCGGAGGATATGGTGCTCCTGCATGCCGACGGGCAACGCCGGGACCTGCGGGCCAGCAGCGCGCCGATCCTCGATCCGCGCGGGTCCGGCCTCGGGGCGGTCGGCGTCTGTCAGGACGTGACGGATATCAAGGCGGCCCAGCGAGAACTGGAACTGCTGGAGAGGATGAAGTCGGACTTGATCGCGAGTGCCTCTCACGAACTGCGCACACCGCTGGCGGCGGTTAGGGGATACGCCGAGCTGATGCTGCAGGGGGGTGCGGGTGTCCTGAGTCAGCTGCAGCTCGGGTTCGTGCGAGTCATCGCCGATAGCGCCCAGCGGCTGGAGCACTTGGTGAACGACTTGCTGGATGCATCGCAGCTGGAGAGCCACCGGCTCAATATGCACCTGGCACCGTCGGACCTGGGGGTGATCATCCGGCAGGCCGCTGAGCGAGCACGCGAGCGCGCCGACGAGGCTGCGATTGCGCTCAACCTGCGCGTCGAGGAGGACCTGCCGACACTCTTGGGCGACGCGCGCCGGCTGGGCCGGGTGTTCGACAGTCTGCTGGACAACGCGGTGAAGTTCTCTCGGCCCGGCGGCACGATCTCGGTCAGCGTGGGCCTCTCGGCGGAGGGGATGCTCGAGGCGGTCGTGTCGGACACGGGCGAGGGGATTGCGTCCGAGGAGATGCCGGCGCTGTTCGATCGCTTCTTCCGGGGGCGCAACGTGACGAAACAGGGCATTCAGGGCACCGGTCTGGGTCTCTACACCAGCCGCTCGGTGGTGGAGATGCACGGCGGTGCCATCGAGGCAGAGAGCGAGGTGGGGCGCGGCAGCACCTTCCGGGTGCGGCTACCCCCGATGGTAGACTAGTCGGGCCGGTCTCAACGGCGACGGAGGAGAGGCTATGCTGACGGTACGTCACTACAGGGATGTCGAGGCGCAGACCGCGGCGCCTGGGGTTACCATGCGTGTGGTTCTGGGGCCGAAGGAGGGGGCACCCACCTTCAACTTGCGCGTGTTCGAGCTGCAGCCCGGGGCGAGTAGCCCCCACCACAACCACTGGTGGGAGCATGAGGTCTTTGTCCTTTCCGGGGAGGGCGTGGCGTACAGCGAGGACGGGGAGAGGCCGGTCTCCGAGGGTATGGCGATCCTCGTCCCCGGCGGAGTGGTGCATCACTTCACCAACACTGGCTCCGCCGTGCTGCGCTTCATCTGCCTGGTGCCACAGGAGTGGTTGGAGGGAGTGCGGGCCCAATAGGTCCGGCGCGGTCGCGCCTGATTAGTAACAGAAACATAAGCTACCGTTTATGACCATTTAACGCGGCCGCGGCACACTTTAGCGGTAACAGAGATCGAGAGCTAGTACACCAAAGTGGAATCCCCCCCATTCCACGGCTCTCGCTCCATCTTCCCTCCTCTCCCTACCACGTTCCGGGGAGCCCTAACCAGGGCTCCTCACCCCTTTTAAGGGGCAAGCGCGTCCGCGGCTGACGGCGGCGACGCCGGCTGGTCCGTCTGCTACAATGCGATGTAGCCCCGGGGCGAGCGACGCCCGGGCGGCACCGGCAAGGGGGTAGGTATGGAATATGGGGAACTGCATCGAGACGCCCTGGTGGTGGACTCCCACAACGACACCATCGTGGCCCACGTGCGGCGCGGCCACCTGAGCCTGAATGGGGGCGACAGCTACGCCGACCGTCACCCCGGGACAATTGCCTTCGCGCGTAGCCTCGAGGAGCCCCGGTCGGGAGCGTCGCCGATGCAGATCGACTACCCTCTCATGCGCACCGGCGGCATCGACACCGGGTTCTTCGCCATCGACGTCACCCTGGCCCGGGGAAGTCACCTGGCCTACGCCATGGACGGGTTCGGGTTCCTGCTCCATGACCGGGATCAGAGCGGCGCTGAGGTGACAATCATCCGCCGGGCGGCCGACGTGCTCGCGGCCAAGGAGGCGGGCCGGCCGGGTCTGTTGCTGGCCATCGAGCACGCGGATGGCACGGAGCGCAGCCTGAATGTGCTCCGGGCACTCTACGAGATGGGCGTGCGCTCCATCGGCCTCACCCATAACGTTAGCAGTTGCGCCGCCGACGGCAACGCCGAAGCGCGGGACGGGGTCGGCCTCACCCACTTCGGACGGGCTCTGGTGGAGGAGATGAACCGTCTGGGGATGCTGGTGGACCTGGCCCACGTCAGCCCGTCCGCCTTCTTCAGTGCCTTGGAGATCAGCCGGCGGCCGGTGATCTTCTCTCACGGGAATGCTCGCGCCCTCTGCGACCACCCGCGCAACCTCACCGACGCTCAGTTGCGCGCCCTGGCCGACAACGGCGGCGTGATCGGGTTGAGCTTCGTCCCCTTCTTCGTCGATAGCGAACGCCCAACCCTGGAGCGGTTCCTGGACCACGTGGACCACGTCGCCCAGGTGGCGGGGGTGGACACCATCGGCCTGGGGTCGGACTTCGATGGCGGCGGGACGCTCTTGGAGGATGCCACCCACCTCCCGCTGGTGACTCGCGGCCTGCTCGAGCGTGGCTACAGCGAGGGCGACGTGCGCAAGATACTGGGGGAGAACACCTTCCGCGTGCTGCAGGACACCATCGGCTAGCCGGCCGAGATAACGGAGAATGAGATGATCTCGACGTCGCTCTTCGTCATCATCATGCTGGGTTTCGTGGCCATGTTGCTTATGTGGGCCGCCGCCCGCCGCCTGGTACAGGACCAGGCTCCCCTCGTGGTCGCGTTCCCCGACAAGTCGATGCGCGATCTGCTCAAGGTGCTGGTGGCGGCGCCGCTGGTCCTGACGGCGGCCCACCTGCTGCTCTCCTATGCTCTCGGAGCGAGTTTGGACGCCTCCGGCAGCCTGGCGCAGGCGTTATTCTACCTGGGATGGTGGGCGGGGCTGACGGTGATGGCGTTTGCGTTCCTGACGGCGCGGCGAGCGGGGACGGCAGTCCCCGGCAGCGCCTACGCGGGGATGGTGCTGTCGGTGGCGGTGCTGGCCGCCTTTACCTCGCCGGCCTTCTTCGCCTCCACGTTCTCGGTGGACGGCTACGACCGCGCCATCATCGTGGGCTTCGCCCTGGTGCTGATGGCCTTCACCGTGCTGCGGCGCTTGTGGCTTGGCCGCACGAGCAAGTAGGGGTTAGCCGCAGAGGCACGGAGGCACAGAGGGCCGGCTCCGGGGTAGCTCCGCCATGAATGGCCGGAGCTACGAAAGGCGAAGCCCGCCTTCGTGGGTTGAGGAGGCGGCAAGCCGGCTCAAAGCCGGCTTCGCTTGCCTGTAGCCCCGCGGCTTCAGCCCGGGGCGAGCGGCCGCCGGGCAGCATGGAGTCCTCCCTTCGGCACGCCGCCCCTCTAGGCCTCGATGGGATAGGCGCCGTACTTCTGCACCGCCTCGGTGAAGGCGACGACGTTCTCCCGCCGCAGGTAGCCGGCCAGGCTGTTGCCGCTGGTTATGATGTAGCCGCCTCCCGGCCCCACGTTGCCGATGAGCCAGCGCACCTCGTCCTCGACGTCCTGCGTGCTGCCCAGGCCGAGGATGTTGAGGTCCAGGTTGCCCAGGATGCACACCTGGTCGCCGTAGCGACGCTTCATCTCCACGATGTCCATGGCGCCCTTCTCGTTGGGGTGCATGCCGGCGATGCCCAGCGTGAGCAGGTCGTCGACGAAGGGCAGCAGGTTGCCGTCGCTGTGAATCACCCAGGGCAGGGTGACCTTGGCGGCAACGCGGCGGAAGCGAGGCAGCACTAACTCGCGGAAGACCTGCGGCGAGAAGAAGGGCGCGCTCTTGAAGGCCATGTCGTCGGTGGAGACGTAGACGTCGAAGCCGATTGCCTGGACGCGCTCGGCCACTGCCTCCGCCCAGTCGACGTACCGGTCCAGCACCGCCTCCACGAAGCCGCGGTCCTCGAAGAGGGAGACGCTGAAGGTCTCGGTACCCATGCCGAGCATGGTGGGAAAGATGCCGACGCGGGTGACGAACCAGCAGGAGTAGTCGCCCTTGGCGTCCACGAAGCGCTTGGCGCCGTCGTAAAGCCGCTCGTCGGTGGGGTCGGGAAGCTTGATCATGTCCATGTCGCCGCGGGTGCGGATCATCCCCTCGCCGTAGAAGAGGCGGCCATCCTGCCCGGGGATCTTCTGGGCGTAGACGGGGGCGCGCAGCACGTAGTGGATGTTGTCCAGCTTGAGGAAGGAAGCGATGGCCTTCTCTTCCTCGAGGGTGTAGGGGTTCTGCTCCAAGTCGTCCCGCTGGCTGAGGGGCGCGCCCCAGTGAAGCAGTTGCTGGGCGAGGGCGCGGTCCACGCCCAGTTCGCAATGAGGGACGCGGTCGGGCTGTTGCCGCCGGAGGGCAGCGGC
>JAAYAV010000413.1 GCA_012719195.1 Anaerolineae bacterium
GGCGTCATCACGCAGATCGCCGAGTAATCGATAGGCGGCTGGGGAAGGGATATGGCTAGAGAGAGGATCAGGATCCGACTAAAGGCCTACGACCACAGGCTCATTGACCAATCCGCCCAGCAGATCGTGGAAGCGGCGGAGCGGACGGGGGCGGCTGTGGCCGGCCCGGTGCCGCTGCCCACCAGGATCGAGCACTTCGCGGTGATGCGGTCCCCGTTCATCGATAAGGACTCCCGGGAGCAGTTCGAGATTCGGACGCACAAGAGACTGATCGATGTACTCCGGCCGACCTCGAAGACTATCGATACGCTTATGCGCTTGAACCTGCCGGCCGGGGTCGATATCGAGATCAAGGTCTAGGGCAACGGACTGATCCGGCGCTGCGGCAGCTCTCTTCGAGGTGTGTGATGAAAGGTTTGATCGGTAGGAAGGTAGGGATGACCCAGATGTTCACCGAGAACGGTGAGGTCGTTCCCGTGACGTTGATACAGGCTGGTCCCTGCTATGTGACGCAGCGCAAGACTGAGGCCGTCGACGGGTACTCCGCCATACAGGTGGGCTACGAGGTCGTCCCGACCCGCAAGCTGTCCAAGGGGGAGCAGGGGCATCTGAAAGAGTCCGGCGTCCCCAACGTTCGGCACCTGCGCGAGTTTCGGCTGAAGGGTGATGAGGCGTACGACCTGGGCCAGGTGCTGGATGTGAGTCTCTTCAGCCCCGGCGAGCGTGTCGACGTAATCGGCACCACCAAGGGACGTGGCTTCGCCGGCGCGATGAAGCGGCACGGGTTCCACGGTGGGCCCATGACGCACGGTCAGTCCGACCGACAGCGGGCCGTGGGCAGCATCGGGGCCGGCACGACGCCGGGCCGGGTGAACAAAGGTATGCGTGGGCCCGGCCACATGGGGAACCAGCGCCTCACGGTGTCTGGGCTGAAGGTAGAGTTCGTTGATCCTGAACGGAATATCATAGGTGTCCGGGGTGGCGTGCCTGGGTCCGTTGACGGCCTGGTGGTCATCAGAGCGGCCCGCAAGCAATAGCCACAGGCAGCCAGAGGAGCTTGAGATGCTGGTTCCGGTACACAACATGGAAGGCGAGGTCGTATCCGAGAGAGAGCTTCCGGATGCTGTCTTCGGGGTAGAGCCGAATGAGGACCTGATGCACCAGGCCTTGGTCCGGCAGTTGGCCAACGCCCGCCTGGGCACGCACTCGACCAAGACCCGGGCCGAGGTGAGGGGCGGTGGTCGTAAGCCCTGGAAGCAGAAGGGGCTGGGCCGCGCCCGTCACGGCAGCACGCGCTCTCCGATCTGGCGTCATGGCGGCGTGACCTTCGGGCCCAAGCCGCGTAGCTATGGCCAGGACCTGAACAAGAAGATGCGCCGGGCAGCGGTGCGGTCGGCCCTTAGCGTCAAGGCTCGCGACGGTCGGATCACCTTGGTTGAGGGGTTGAGCCCCGAGAGCCCGCGCACGCGCGAGTTGGCGCAGGCCTTTGGTCGCCTGAACTTGGGCGACAACGTGCTGGTGGCAGTGGACCGGGCGGATCGTAACCTGGAGCTCGCCAGCCGCAACCTTGAGGGCGTGAAGGTCATTCGGGCCGGCTACCTTAACATTCGCGACCTGCTGAAGCACGAGCGTCTGCTCATGACGGTCGAGGCGCTGGAGGCGGTCGAAGTGTGGCTGGATCCGGACCGTTCCCGCGCAGTGGAGGCCCAGGCGTGAATATCTATGAGGTGATTCGTCGTCCGCTAGCCACAGAGAAGAGCTACTCCCTGCGCAGCGACGACAAGTACGTGTTCGAGATACATGAGGACGCCACCAAGATCGAGGTGAAGCAGGCCGTTGAGGCTCTCTTCGATGTCAGTGTGGAGCAGGTCAACGTGCTCAGCGTGCCCGCCAAGAGGCGTCGCGCAGGGCGGCGGTGGATAGTGAGCCGTCCGGCTCAGCGCAAGGCCGTCGTGAAGTTGGCTGCGGGCCAGTCCATCCGGGCGCTGGAAACGGTCTAGTCGGGACCAGAAGGCCGCGAAGAGTAGAGGAGTTCACAGATGCCAGTGAAGATATACCGGCCTACTTCTCCCGGTAGACGTGACACGAGCGTGTCTACTTTTGAGGAGATCACCACCACAGTGCCGGAGCGGTCGCTGCTGCGGTCGCTGACGAAGAGTGGTGGTCGGAGTAGTGGGCGCATCGCGGTGAGGCACCGCGGCGGCGGTCATAAGCGAAAGTATCGTGTCATCGATTTCCGGCGCGACAAGTTCGGAGTCCCGGCGCGGGTGGCTACCATTGAGTACGACCCGAACCGGTCGGCGCGCATCGCTCTGCTCGTCTACGCCGACGGCGAGAAGCGCTACATCGTGGCTCCTCTCGGCCTGCGGGTGGGCGCCACCGTCAGTTCGGGTGCCGGTTCGGAGGTGCGCGTAGGCAACAGTCTGCCGGTGTCTAGCCTTCCGCTGGGTACCGTGGTGCACAACATCGAGTTGCAGCCCGGGCGCGGTGGACAGATGGTGCGGGCCGCGGGGACGAGTGCCCAGGTATTGGCCAAGGAAGGCGACTATGCCCACATACGTCTCCCCAGCGGCGAAGTCCGCCTGGTGCGGCTCGAGTGCTCTGCCACCGTCGGTCAGGTGGGTAACGAGGAGCACGCGAACGTGCGTCTGGGTAAGGCTGGGCGCAAGCGTTGGCTCGGTCGCCGGCCCGAGGTGCGTGGCTCGGCTATGAACCCGCGCGATCATCCTCACGGTGGTGGTGAGGGTCGCTCGCCGGTGGGCAAACCCGGGCCCAGAACGCCCTGGGGCAAGCCTACGCTGGGCTACCGGACCCGCAGGCAGAAGCGCACGGACAAGTACATCCTTCGCCGGCGCGGCAAGGGCCGCGGCCGGTAGTAGAGGGGCTCCCGCCGGTAACGGTGGTCTAGGAGGGAACGAGTGACGAGATCTCTGAAGAAGGGACCTTACATAGACGAGAAGCTCCTCGCCAAGGTGGAGGAGATGAACCGGACCGGGGAACGTCGAGTGCTGCGGACGTGGTCTCGCACTTCGACAGTCTTCCCGCAGATGGTTGGTCACACGGTTGCGGTTCACGACGGCCGCCGTCATGTGCCCGTGTACATCACCGAGAACATGGTCGGCCACAAGCTGGGTGAGTTTGCCCCGACGCGGCTGTTTCGTGGGCATCTCGGTCGTGATCGCCGCGCCGTGCGCCGCTGAGGTTAAGAGATGTACCAGGACGGATATCAAGCGGTTCAGAAGTACGTGGGCATATCGGCCCAGAAAGTACGCCTGGTAGTGGATCAGGTTCGCGGCATGCCGGCGCAAGAGGCGCTGGAGCTGCTGCAGTTCATGACCCAGGGCGCGGCCTTGTCGGTATCGAAGGCCATTAGGAGCGCGATGGCGAACGCCGAAAACAACTTCGGCGCCGATCCGGAGGCTCTCGTGGTGGCGGAGATCACCGCCGATGAAGGACCGACCAGGCGGTGGCGCCGGTTTGGGGCTCGCGGTCGGTGGAAGCCGATCCTGCGGCGGTCCAGCCACATCAAGGTTGTGTTGAGTGAGCGGCCTCAGTAACTGTGGGCCGACGGACTGTGGGCTAGATAGAGAGGGAGGCAGCGGACTTGGGTAGGAAGGTACATCCCTACGGCTTCCGGATTGGGGTAGTGAATGACTGGCGGGCTCGCTGGTTTGCGGATAAGGACAAGAACTACCGCGACCAACTGCTCGAGGACCTGCGCATTCGCAGGCTGATCGGCACGCAGCTAAGAAGCGCTGCTGTGGCGGCCGTGGACATCGAGCGGTTCCCGAATCAGATCTCGATTGCCATTCACACCGCCCGGCCCGGGATCGTCATCGGGCGCAAGGGCGCTATCGTAAATGCGCTGCGGCAGCAGCTAGAGGACCTCACCGGCAAGCACGTGCGGCTGGATGTGCAGGAGATCCGGGACCCCGATCTCCAGGCGCTGTTGGTGGCCCAGAATATCGCCGAGCAGCTGGAACGCCGTGTGAGCTTCCGGCGAGCGGTGCGGCAGGCCATGCAGCGCTCCTCTCGAGCCGGGGCAGAAGGTGTAATGGTGCGCGTGGCCGGTCGTCTGTCGGGTGCCGACATGGGCCGCACTGAGAGCATGCGCGAGGGACGTATTCCTCGCAATACCTTGCGCGCGAAGATCGATTACGGTCAGGCTGAGGCGCTGACCACCTTCGGGATCACCGGCGTCAAGGTGTGGATCTACAAGGGTGAGGTCATGCCCGAGGTCAAGCATCCGGGTGTTGGTGAGGCGGTTGGGGCAGGCGCATAGCGCTGTCTAGTACGCCGGATTATTGGGAGAGAAGACGCTATGTTGATGCCTAAGCGTGTCAAGTATAGAAAGCAGCAGCGCGGGCGCCGGGATGGACTGGCCACTCGAGGCACGACCGTTGCCTTCGGTGAGTACGGCCTGCAGGCGACTGAGGCCTGTTGGATGACCAGCCGCCAGATCGAAGCGGCCCGCCGTGTCATCGTCCGGTACATCCGGCGTGGCGGCCGCATGTGGACACGGGTATTCCCGGACAAGCCCGTGACCAAGAAGGCTGCCGAGACCCGCATGGGTGGCGGCAAGGGTGCGGTTGATGAGTGGGTGTCCGTGGTGCAGCCCGGTCGAGTTCTGTTTGAGCTCGGTGGGGTGGATGAGGACACGGCACGCGAGGCCTTCAAGCAGGCGTCGGCCAAGCTCTCCATCAGCACTCAGTTCCTGGTCAAGACCGACCAGATAACCGGGACTAAGGTGGCGGGGGCATGAAGAGTTCAGAAGTGCGGGACCGCAACAACGACGAGCTGCGACGATCCCTGGACGAAGCCCATCGGGAGCTGTTCAACCTTCGCTTCCAGGCTGCCTCGGGCCAGTTGGCTGATGTGCATCGTATGCGGGCAGTTCGGAAGGACATTGCACGGATCAAGACCGTGCTGAAGGAACGGCAGATGGTGGCCGCGGCCTCGGAGGGACAATGAGAGAGCGCCGGCGTATCGTTACGGGCGTAGTTACCAGCAACAAGATGGAACAGACCGTGGTGGTGAAGGTGGAGCGATCCTACCGTCATCCGCTCTACGGTAAGGTAGTCAGAAGCCACCGGAAGTACGTGGCACATGATTCCGGCAACGACTGCCGGGTCGGCGACACCGTGAGCATTCGCGAGAGCCGGCCGCTGAGCAAGACCAAGCGTTGGGTGGTCGAGCAGATCATCAATCGCGAGGAACTTCCGGGTCAGTAGTCTGACAATATCGTGCCTGTGGGCGCGTTATTCGAGGTAGGTGTGGGATGATCCAGCAGGAGTCCACTCTCAAGGTGGCCGACAACACAGGCGCGCGCGAGATACTCTGCATTCGCGTACTTGGTGGAACCAACCGCAAGTACGGCTCAGTCGGGGATGTGATCATCGCCTCGGTGAGGCAGGCGGCCCCCAACAGCGCCGTCCGTAAGGGCGACGTGGTGCGGGCGGTGGTGGTGCGCACCAAGAAGGAGTACGGCCGGACGGACGGAAGCTCCATCCGCTTCGACGATAACGCGGCCGTCCTTCTCGA
>JAAYAV010000414.1 GCA_012719195.1 Anaerolineae bacterium
GAGTACGCCCGGGCCAGAGCGCCGCGACGATAGGCGGGCAGCAGCAACGGAATGGTGTCGTGCACCGTCACCACGGCGAGCTCGCGAAGTCGAGACGGCGGACCGAAGTAAGGCACGAACAGCACATCACAGGCGGACTGCTCTGCCGCGCGAGCGAAAGCTACTTGCTCGAAGAAGAGCTTGGCCCAATTGCCCCTTGCACAGGCGGGCACCGGCACTCCGACCGCCTGTGGCGCCAGTTCCTCCGGGACCGGCAGCCCCGCCGGGACGTACCAGACGAACTCCCACCCCGGACTCTCCTGGGGGAGCCGCCGAGCGAGCTCGAGGAGGTACTGGCCGGAGCCGCTCTGGGGGTGGGCGAGGAAGTAGGCATTGACGCCGACGCGCATGGCCCGCCTCAGACGGTGGGGAGGGCGCGCCGCAGGTCCTCGGCCCAATCCTCGGGCAAGGCGTCGGTGATGAAGGTGCCCGCTCCCGTCTCACAGCCGGCGCGGTACTTCAGCTTCCCGGCGCTCCGCCGCAGGGGGTAGAACTCCACGTGAAAGTGGTGATAGGGGTAGCTGCCCCCGTCCGTCGGGTTCTGATGCAGTACCATCATGTACGGCATCACCGAGTCGTAGAGCGCGTCGTAGCGCCCGATGACGTCGTGGATCGCTCCCGCCAGCCCCCACTGCTCGTCGGCGTCCATGTCCAGCAGGCTGCCCACATGCCGCTCCGGTACGACGTGCACCTCATAGGGGAAGCGAGCGTAGAAGGGCACCAGCACATGGAAGCCCTCGAACTCGGACATCAGCCGGCGCTCATCGGCGCGTTCGCGCTCCAGCAGCTCGCACAGCAGGCAGCGGTGAGTGCGGTACCAGTGTCGCTCCATGGCCGCCAGCTCGCGCTGCGGGATGGGCGGCACGTAGGGAAAGCCATAGATCTGCCCGTGCGGGTGCGTGAGCGTGACCCCCACCTCGACGCCTCGGTTCTCAAAGACGAAGACGTAGTCCACGCCCGGCTGTGCGCCCAGCTCGCGGAAACGGTCCTGCCACACCTGCACCAACTTGTAGACCGTGTCGCGGCCCAATCGGGCCAGGGTGGTGTCGTGCTGCGGCGAGTACAGCACCACCTCGCAGACGCCCCCGGCGGGCAACACCGGCGTCAGGGGATGCCCATCTACCCCGGGAGCACCTGGTTCCGGCCGGAAGGAGGGGAACTTGTTCTGCAGCACCACGACGTCGTAATCGGGCGCGGGCACCTCGGTGGGGAAGCCTCCCGGCTTCGTGGGGCACAGCGGGCAGTAGCCGGCGGGCGGGAAGAAAGTGCGCTCCTGACGGTGGGTGGCCGTGACCACCCACTCCTCGAGCAGCGGATTCCAGCGCAACTCGCTCATCCGCTACTCCTCGTACCCGCGCGGATGCTGCCGGTGCCACTCCCAAGCCGTGGCGACGATCGTCTCCAGGTCCGGCATCTGCGGGCTCCAGCCCAGTTCCTCCCGGATGCGCGAGGAGTCAGCTACCAACCAGGGCGAATCTCCCGGACGGCGCGGCAGCACCTCAGCCTCGATGGGATGCCCGGTGACCCGACGAGCCACCTCCACCACCTCCATCACCGAGAAGCCACGTCCGTTGCCCAGGTTGTAGGCCCGCGATCCCTGCTCGAGCGCGCCCAGGCAGGCGATGTGGGCGTCCGCCAGGTCCACCACATGGATGTAATCGCGGACACAGGTGCCGTCCGAGGTGGGGTAGTCGTCGCCGAAGATGCCCACTTTGCCGTTCTCACCCAGCGCCACCTTCAGCACCACCGGTATGAGATGCGACTCCGGCCGGTGGTCCTCTCCCAAGTTGCCCCAGGCCCCGGCCGCGTTGAAGTAGCGCAGGGCGGCATAGCGCAGGCCGGTGGTCGCGTCGAGCCAGCGCAGCGCCTGCTCTATCATCAGCTTGGACTCGCCGTAGGGGCTGGCCGGCTCGATGGTGTCGCCTTCGCCTATGGGGCTGTCGGACGGTGCGAACAGAGCCGCGGTGGACGAGAAGATGAAGCGCTTCAGGCCGACAGTGGTGACGGCATCGAGCAGGTTCAGGGCATTACGGACGTTGTCGCCCAGGTAGCGCATGGGCATCCGCATGGACTCGCCCACCTTGATGTTGGCGGCGAAGTGCATCACCGCCTCCACCCGCTCCTCGTCCAGCAGGTGCGGCAGCATGGCCCCCTCGGCCAGGTCCGCGTGCACGAAACGAGCGCCGGCCGGTATGGCTCGACGATGGCCCGCGGTCAGGTTGTCCAGCACCGTGACGTCGTACCCGCGCTCCAGCAGGCGGGCCGATACCACACTGCCGATATACCCGGCCCCACCAGTCACCAGCACCCTCACTGGGATTGCCTCGGAGACCGTTTCTCATCGAAGGTGTAGTAGATCAGGTAGCGACCGTCCTCCAAGGTTACCTGCCGGCGGTCGACCAGCGCCGAGCGGCGCTGCTCCTCCTCCCCGGCCGGTTCTGCCTCCGCCGCAAGCACTCCCTCGGCGCGTGCTTCACAGGTCATTCGTCCACCCTCTGGATGCGAGCCCCCAACGCCCGCAACTTGTCGTCGATGTGCTCGTAGCCCCGGTCGATCTGGACGATGTTGTGGATAGTGCTGGTTCCCCGCGCACACAGGGCCGCCCCCAGGAGGGCCACGCCGGCGCGAATGTCCGGGCTCTGCAGTACCTCACCGTGAAGACTAGACGGTCCCACCACCACTGCCCGGTGCGGATCGCATAGGATTATGCTCGCGCCCATGGCGATCAGGCGATCCACGAAGAACAGGCGGCTCTCGAACATTTTCTCCCAGATCAGGACAGTGCCTTCGCTCTGGGTGGCGACCAGAAGCGCTACACTCATCATGTCGCTGGGGAAGGCGGGCCACACGCCGTCGTCGATCTTCGGCACGTTCGTATCGAATGAGGGTTGGATGCGCAGTTCCTGGTCAGCGGGCACCAACAGGTCATCGCCGTCCACCTCGGTGCGCACCCCGAGGCGCTCGAATACCAGTCGCGTCATGCGCATGTGCTCCGGCACCGCGTCCCGAATGCGCAACTCCCCGCCCGTGACCGCCGCCAGTCCGATGAAACTGCCCACCTCGGTGTGGTCGGAACTGATGCGGCACTCACCGCCGGACAGGCTCGACACGCCCTCGATCTCGAGCACGTTGCTCCCCACACCGCCGATCCGAGCTCCAAGGGAGTTCAGGAACGTACACAGGTCCTGCACGTGCGGTTCCCCGGCGGCGTTCCGCAGCACCGTCCGTCCCTCGGCCAAGACAGCCGCCATGATAGCGTTCTCGGTGCCGGTAACACTGGCCTCGTCCAGCAGGATGTCGGCGCCCCGCAACCGCCTGGCGACCATCTCATAGCCACCGTTGACGTTGACCTCGGCACCCATGGCTTCAAAAGCCCGCATGTGCGTTCCCACGCCCCGGCGCCCGATGGCGCATCCACCGGGCATCGACACGGTCGTGCGACCGAAGCGGGCCAGGAGAGGCCCGGCGAACAGGATGGATCCACGAATCGAGCGAGCCGCCTGCATATCCAGTCGTGTCTTGTTCACCCCGGCAGCGCAGACGGTGACCGTGTGCCGGTCGTGTCGGTCCACGCGGGCGCCCACTTGCTCCAGCAGGTCGAGCACGGCGCGGACGTCGAGGATGTCGGGCAGGTTCCTGATGGTGACCGGCTCTTCGGTGAGAAGAGTAGCGGCGAGGATTGGCTGAGCGGCGTTCTTGTTGCCGCTGGGCCTCACCTCGCCCTGGAGCGGGTATCCGCCTTCTATGACCAACTTGGCCATTGGGTGTCCTCCAAGTGGGGGCCTAGGCACAGAGACGGCGGCCGCGGCTATGTCTTACCGCCGAAGGAACGCCCCGCGGGCAGCCGACCAAATCGCCCCCGTCCGACATACTAGACTCCGCTCCCCTCTCCGTCAAAGCTGCCCCCAGCGCCGGGTCGCGTCGCCGCTTGATGCCCTCCGTGTCCCCCCTATAATGGCCGCACGGGACGGAACTGCGGCCCCGCCGCCGAGCCGCCCGCTTAGGTCAAGGAGGGTCCACATGAGACCAGGCCTCGATTCGCTGGCAGACCTGGCGCGCCTGCGGAGTGGCATACGCTCCTGCCGCTGGTCCTCGTACGATCGCACCGGCGGCAACGCCGACAACTGGCCAATCAAGGCCGGGGAGACGGTGGAGCTGGGCGCCACCGACGCTGCCGGCTGCGTTCGGCACATCTGGATGACCACCCGCGAGACCGACAGCAACCTGCGTCGCCTCGTCCTCCGCGCCTACTGGGACGGCGAGGAGACCCCGTCGGTCCTCACTCCCGTCGGCGACTTCTTCGGCCTGGGCCATGCCAAGGCCACCTACTTCCAGTCGCTCCCGCTGCAAGCATCGTACCTGGGCCTGAACTGCTGGTTCCCCATGCCCTTCGCTCGCGGCGCCCGCTTCACCGTCACTAACGACTCCGACGAGGACAGCTTCCTCTACTTCTACATCGACTACCAGGAGTGGGACGAGGAGCCCCAGGACCTGGGCCGGTTCCACGCCCACTGGCGCCGCCGCCTAGTGACCGACGAGTGCTCTCCGCGGGGGCCCAACGCTCGCGGACACATGGACCGGCTCAACCTCGACGGCGACGACAACTACGTCGTCCTCGATGTGCAGGGACGAGGCCACTACGTCGGCTGCTGCCTGCATGTGGACACCGACGAGACCGGCTGGTGGGGTGAGGGCGACGACATGTTCTTCATTGACGGCGAGCCCTGGCCCCCTCGCCTCCACGGCACCGGCACCGAGGACTACTTCTGCGGCGCCTGGAACTACAACCAGCTGAGCGTGCCCTACTCCACGCCCTATTACGGCTACCACTTCAAGGGCAACGCCGACTACACCGGCAAGCACTCCCAGTACCGCTTCCACATCGAGGACCCCGTCTACTTCGAGCGGTCGCTGCGTTTGGCCATTGAGCACGGCCACGCCAACGATCGCCAGGGCGACTGGACCAGCACCGCCTACTGGTACCAGGTCGGCCGGACGGCGCCCCTGCCCGACCTCGGCCCGTTCGAGGCGCGTGTCCCTTACGCCTTCGGCGGCCTTGAGCGATGGCCGGGTAAGGCCCGCCGCGAGCTTCCCCGCTAGCCCATCCCACGAGGCGGCCGGCTCTGACGGCAGGGAGTCGGCCGCCGCCCCGCGCCTGGAGGAGTCCCTGTGCCTGGCACTCTGTCGCTCCACTTCCCCCGCTACGAGCTCCACGAGCCGCGCGTCCCCGTCTGGTGTGCCACACCGGGCGTCGGCCGCCTCTTCCATCGCTTCTTCGACACCTCGCCCTTCAGTCCATCCGGGCGCTACCTCGCCCTCACCCGGCTCCCGTTTGAAGACCGTCTGCCCCAGCCCGGCGACGTGGCCGAGGTAGTGCTGGTGGACCTGCACACTGGCAAGGAGCGCACCGTCGCCGAGACCCGCGGCTGGGATACGCAACTGGGCGCGCAGACTCAGTGGGGCGCCACCGACCACGACCTCTTCTTCAACGACATGGACGTGGAGAGCTGGACGCCCTTCGGTGTGCGGCTCGATCCGGTCGACGGTGGCCGCCGCCTACTGGACGGCACGGTCTACATGGTGTCGCCCGACGGTTCGAAGGCCATCAGCCCCTGCCTGCTACGCACCGGCGCCACTCAGGCGGGCTACGGCGTACTCGCTCCCCACGGCGTCGCGCCGGTGAACCGCGGCGCCCCGGAGAACGACGGCGTTTTCCTCACCGACACGGTGACCGGTGCCAGCCGGCTGTTGGTCTCGCTGGCCGAGATCGTGGAGCGGACGCGGCCCCTGGATCCGGACGTCTTCGTCGGAGGCTCGTATTACGGGGCACACGTGAAGTGGAATCCCCAGGGTACCCGCATCATGCTCGTCCTGCGCTGGCTGCCCGACGGCGGCGACACCGCCCATATGGAGCGCATGGTGGTCACCATGAACGCCGACGGAAGCGGGATCGCCATCGCTATCCCGGCTGACCGCTGGAAGCCCGGCGGCCACCACCCCAACTGGTGCCCCGACGGGGAGACGGTCTTGGTGAACCTCAACCTCCACGGCGACGGGCTACGCTTCGTCACCGCCCGCTACGACGGCAGCACCCTCGAGGACGCCGCACCGGGCGTGATGGGCTCCGGCCACCCCACCCTCCACCCCGATGGGCGGCACATCGTCACC
This sequence comes from Anaerolineae bacterium, assembly GCA_012719195.1. Taxonomy (GTDB): domain Bacteria; phylum Chloroflexota; class Anaerolineae; order DRVO01; family DRVO01; genus Ch71. The sequence continues at coordinate 6,208 of JAAYAV010000414.1, forward strand.
GACGCCTACCCAAATGAGCCGCTGGCCTACGGCGACGGCACCACGCCCATCCGCTTCGTCGACCGCCTCGCCGGCACGGAGTCCGCCCTGGTGCGCATCCACGTGGTGCCGCCGTTCGAGGGGCCCA
>JAAYAV010000415.1 GCA_012719195.1 Anaerolineae bacterium
CCCGTGGCCGAGGTGGCCTCCGCCATCGTGGACTGGCGGGAGCGCACCGCCGCCTCGCGGGAGTAGCTACCGGCATCGCTGCCGGCAAGGAGCACACAGTGGATAAGCTTGGTATCGGCGTTCTCTCCTTCGCCCACGGGCACATAACCACCTACGCCACCCAGATCGCCGCCTTCCCCGACGCGCGCTTGCTGGCCGCCTGGGATGATGACGAGGAACGGGGCCGCCAGACGGCCGGCCGCTTCGGCATGGACTACTCGGCGGACCTGGAGACAGTGCTCGCTCGCCCCGACGTTGACTGCTTCATGATCGGCTGCGAGACCAACCGGCACGCCGACGTGGCCGTGGCAGCGCTCGAAGCGGGCAAGGCCGTGCTGCTGCAGAAGCCCATGGCCCTCACCCTGGCTGACTGCGACCGCATCATCGCGGCCGCGGACCGCAGCGGACGTTGGTTCAGCCTCGCCTTCCAGATGCGCCACGATCCCATGAACCAGAAGATGCGCGAACTGGTTCGCGAGGGGGCCTTGGGCAAGGTGGGCACCATCCGCCGCCGACACTGCATCCCGGTGCTGTTCAACCGCGACTTCGTCGAGGGCAAGACTCACTGGCACGTCACCGCCGAAGCCAACAAGGGCATGTTCTTCGACGATGCCACCCATGCCCTGGACTGGCTCGCTTGGATGCTGGACGAGATGCCCGTGTCGGTGATCGCCGAGATAGACAACGTGCTCACCGACGTCGCTCCGGACGACACCGGCGTCGCCATCTACCGCTACGCCGGCGGCCTCTTCGCCGAAGTCTACAACTCCAGCGTCACCCTGGCGGGGGAGAACACCACCGAGATCTACGGCGACCGCGGCGTGCTCATCCAGAATCACGGCGACGCCGTCTCCACCTCGCTGCGGTCGCCGAGCGCCATCGGTCTCAAGCTCTACCAGAAGGACAAGGCCGACTTGGGCTGGCAGGACCTGGGGCTGCCCATCCCCGCCGGCCAGGGCGACCGCATCGCCGGCGTGGCACGGCCCTTCATTGACGGGCTCAAAGCCGGGACGCCCCTCTGCACCGCGCGCGAGGGCCGGCGCTCAGTGGAGATGTGCCTGGCCGCCTATCGCGCCGCTGAGACCGGACGGCGGGTGCGCTTCCCCTTCGAGGAGTAGATCCGTGGCAAGGCCGACGGGCCGGCACCCCCCTCAGCGCAGGAGGATGGTCAGCCCGTACACAATCAGCATCTGCGCCGGGCCGTAGGCCAGCCAGATGAAGTCGTTCAGGTACGGATGGTGTAGACCGCGGAAGAGCCTACCGGCGATGAGGCCGTCGCTGACGAAGAACAGCGCCCCGCCCAGGGCGAGCGGCGCGAGCGCACGCACTGACAGGGCCAATCCCAGCCCCAGGCCGGCCGTGCCCGCCAGCAGCAGCGTGTACACCAGGGCCGGCCAACGCATCGGCCCTCCGGAGGCCCCGGCCGTGATGCGCCATACATAGGCGCCCACGGCCAGCCATACCAGCAGGGCGAACGCGGGGAGCACCCAGCGGCCCAGCCCTAGGACCGGCACCAGCAAGAGGAAGGCGACCCAGTAGGCGACGTGGTTGAGGGC
>JAAYAV010000416.1 GCA_012719195.1 Anaerolineae bacterium
CCAGCCAAGTCCTTCAGGATGGCAACGGCGGTACCGGTCATCAGCTCGCGGTCGCTCAGGAAGGGGCTCAGGTCCGGGAAGCGCGTGCCGGTACGAATAGGTACGATGATGAGGCCGACGGCACCCAGCGCCGCCGCGCCGTCGAGGAGGCGCCGGATCTCGGCCAGCCGCCCCCCACGCTCGCTGCGGTCCAGGCAGAGGATATCGTGGCGGCCGGAACCGCACACCGTGCTGATTCGGACCGGACTCGACTCAAGCGCCGCCTTCATATCGTCCAGGCGCTCAAGAACGCTCAGCCAGTTGACCTCCATACCCTCGAAGCCCAGCGAGTGGGCCGTCTCCAGCTTCTCAGCAAAGGTCGTGCCCGCGGTCATGCCTTCCTGGATGGCCAGCTTCACCTGCGCACCTCACCTGAGGATTCGGCAATGCTAGGCATGACCGGCGTGCCCGGTCAAATCGCTCCTACCGGAGTGAAGACCGGCCGTCGTGCTCTGGACGACTCAGGGGCCCTTGACCTTCCGGGAACTAGCACTCGATAATGGTTAGGTGGATTCTAGTGCCGTTGATCGCCACCTAGCACCCGCCGCGGACCGTCCAGGGACTCCCACGCAGCCGCCACCGAGTTCAGCCGGTTCTCAGCCCGGTGTCCGAAGCCGACCCTCACATCGTAGCAGGGTCGAGATCGAAGATCGCACACGCCGCAGGGCGGAAGGAGTGAAACATGCAGTACCGCAAGATGGGGAAGTGGGGCCTGAAGCTGAGCTGCCTCGGCCTGGGCAGCTTCCTGACCATCGGCTACAAGACGGACCAAGAGACTTCCCGCCTGCTCGTGCGACGGGCCTATGAGGCGGGCATCAACTTCATAGACACGGCCAACGGCTACAACCGGGGCGGTGCCGAAGAGGCCCTCCGCCCCCTGCTGGCGGAGTACCCTCGGTCCGATCTGGTAGTCCTCACGAAAGTGTGGGCGCCCATGGGGCCGGGCCCCAACGACAGGGGGCTGTCGGCGAAGCACATCAAGGAACAGTGTGACGCCAGCCTGAAACGGCTGGGCATGGACTACGTTGACATCTACATGTGTCACCGGCCCGATCCCGATACGCCTCTGGAGGAGACTATTCGCGCGATGGACGATCTGGCGCGCGCGGGCAAGATCCTCTACTGGGCGGCGAGCGAGTGGCCGGCCACTCTCATGCTCGAGGCGAATGCCATCGCGAAGGAGATGGGAGCGCTGCCGATCAGCTGCAGCGAGCCCCGGTACAACCTCCTGTTCCGCTATCCCGAACAGAACCTGTTCGATACCACCATCCAGCTCGGCATCGGCAATGTCACGTTCTCCCCTTTGGCTCACGGGCTGCTGACCGGCAAATACGAGCCGGGACAGGAGGCACCGTCAGGCACCCGCGCCGCCGACCCCGACCAGAACGCTGTCATGATGGGGATGTACTGGAGCGAGGAGAACAAGCGCAAGGGCAAGAAGCTACAGAGCATCGCCTCGGCGATGGGTACCACGGCGGCCACCCTGTCGCTAGCTTGGTGTCTCCGTCATCCGGCGGTGACCAGCGTAATCCTGGGGTGCAGCAAGGTCTCGCAGCTGGAAGAGAACCTGCAAGCGGCGGAACTCGAGCTCGGCGATGACGTACTCGCGGCCCTGGACGAGCTCTATCCTCCGCCTCCGCCCGTGCCTGCGGCCTAGACGGTGCGGGTCCGAGAGAGCACCGAATGTCGTCCGATTGTAGGTGTGCGCTAGCGATGACGGGCGTCAACTGGGGATAGTGCTCCCATGTCAAGGCCGGTCGGTCATCTCAGATTGACTGACCGGCTTCGCCCTGATATCCTTGCGCGGTTTGCCGACCAACACGTACGCGGAGGGATAGTTGCCCAAAGAGCGCGTCGGAGAGCAGGTGTTCGTCTTCCTCAGTGAGGCCTATGCCCAGGTCACTTCAACTGTGATCCTGACCAATCGGGGAAGCGTGGTGGTGGACTCGCTCCTCTACCCCAGTGAGGCGGAAGAGGTGCGTGCCTTTGCGACCAGGGGCTCAAGGCAGGTAGCGTACCTGATCAACACCCACGGGCACCTGGACCACGTCGCCTGCAACTACCTCTACCCGGACGCGGCCATTGTCGCCCACTCCGGTGTACGGGATGCCATGCGCGGCGTCCTGCGCTCCGACCTGGGCCAGGCGGCGGAGAGCATCCCCGAACTACGGGGTGCGAAGATGCGGCCACCGAACATCACTTCCAGCGGTGAAGTAGTCCTGCGCCATGGTGGCCTCACTCTGCGGCTCATTCCTCTGCCCGGGCATTCGCCGGACGGAATGGGTGTGTACGTGGAAGAAGAACGCATCCTGGTCGCCGGAGACGCGGTACTGCCGGTACCGCACTTTGTGGCCGGTGACCCCGACGACCTGGTCCGCAGCCTCCAGCGAATACGAACTTTGGCCCTCAACACCATCATCCAGGGTCACGGCGACGTCATCCTCAAGGGCGAGGTGAAGGACGCCATCGACTACCGTCTCCGCTACATCAAACAGGTGCGCCGCCACGTTCGCGACGGGGTTGCCGCCGGTGCCACCGTACGCGAGGCCCTTCACGCCGATATCGAGGCCTACGGCGGGTCTCGCCTCGATCTGGATGGGCTGACGCAGCAACTGCACGAGGACAACGTGCGTTACCTACACCAGTACTACGAGCGCGCCGCCCTGGACCCGGTCGCCTAGTCTCGCTGGAGACTTGTTGTCCCCGCCCGGCCGGCCTGCTATAATGGCTTCCACAATCGAATGATCGCGCGATGAACGAGAGTAGTACCCGCGCAGACGGTGACAGAGAGGGGCAACGTCGGCTGAGAGCTGCCCACACCGGCCCGGCGGGGAAGTCGCTCGGGAGCAGGGGAGCCGAGACACTCAGCTAAGCTTCCCCAGGTGCGCCTGTTACAGCGCCCCGAGAGCCGGGTGGGCCCATGGCCGCCCGGAAGCAAGGTGGTACCGCGTGAGGTCAGACCCTCCCGTCCTTGAGACGAGAGGGTCCTTGTGTTTCTAGCCGCAGAGCCGAGCCTGCCCAAGTGAGGTGCGCCGTGTTGCCATACAAGAGCATCGAGGACCTGCCCAAGACCTGGCAGCCGGAGGAGTTCGAGACTCCTCTCTACGATTGGTGGGAGGCGAAGGGCTACTTCCTCCCCACTACCGACCCGGACAAGCCCAGCTTCACCGTGCCCATGCCTCCGCCCAACATCACCGGCGCCCTTCACATTGGCCACGCCATCACCGCCGCCATCGAGGACATCCTCGTGCGCTGGCACCGCATGATGGGCGACAACACCCTTTGGCTGCCGGGTACGGACCACGCCAGCATTGCCACCCACGCCGTTGTCGAGCGCGAGTTGGCGAAGGAAGGACTCACTCGCTGGGACCTCGGGAGAGACGCGTTCGAGCAGCGTGTCTGGGCCTGGCGAGAGCAGTACGGCGGCCGGATCACCCAGCAGCACCGGCGTCTGGGCGCCTCGTGCGACTGGACCCGCGAGCGATTCACGCTCGACGAGGTCTGCTCTCGCGCCGTTCGTGAGGCCTTCAAACGCCTGCACGACCAAGGCCTCATCTACCGGGGCGAGTACATGGTCAACTGGTGCCCTCACTGCGGCACCGCCATATCCGATCTCGAGGTCATCCACGAGGAAGAGGCCGGCAGCCTCTGGTACATTAAGTACCCCTTGGCGGACCGGCCCGGCTACATAGAGGTCGCCACCACCCGGCCGGAGACGATGCTGGGCGATACCGGCGTGGCCGTGAACCCCGACGACGAGCGCTACGGCGAACTCGTTGGCCAGTATGTGCTCCTGCCTCTGGTGGAACGGCGAATCCCCATAGTCGCTGATGCGGCGGTCGACCCGGCGTTCGGGACCGGCGCCGTTAAGGTCACGCCGGCCCACGACCCGACCGACCTGGAAATCGGTCGGCGCCATGACCTCCCCCTGGTGGACATCATGACACCGGCGGGAGAGATGTCCGACGCCGCAGGCAGCCGCTACGCCGGCATGGACCGGTTCGAGGCGCGTAAGGCCGTCATCGCCGACTTGGAGACGGAGGGACTGCTCTCGCGCGTCTCCGAGCACACCCACTCCATCGGCCACTGCCAACGCTGCGCCAGTGTCGCCGAGCCGCGCATCTCCACGCAGTGGTTCGTCCGGGCCGAGGCGCTGGCGGGCCCTGCGCTAGCGGCCGTCCGCGAGGGCCGCATCAAGATCATTCCGGAGCGCTTCGAGCGCGTCTACTTCAACTGGATGGAGAACATCCGCGAGTGGTGCATCTCACGCCAGCTCTGGTGGGGCCACCGCATCCCGGTCTGGTACTGTCAAGACTGCGACGAGATCATCGTCGCCGTCGATGACCCGACTACTTGCCCCAGGTGCGGCTCCACCGCGCTCGAGCAGGACCCGGACGTGCTCGATACCTGGTTCTCCTCCGGCCTGTGGCCCTTCTCCACGCTGGGTTGGCCCGAGGAAACGGATGACCTGCAACGCTTTTACCCGGCTGGGGTGCTGGAAACGGGCTACGACATCATCTTCTTCTGGGTCGCCCGGATGATCATGATGGGCCTGGCCATGACCGGCCGCGAGCCGTTCCCTTATGTCTACTTGCATGGCCTGATCCGCGACGAGCAAGGACGCAAGTACTCCAAGTCGTTGGGCAACGCCCTCGACCCACTGGAGATCATCGACCAGTACGGCACCGATGCCCTCCGCTATGCCTTGGTGACCAGCAGCACCCCTGGAAACGACACCAAGCTGTCGCTCCAGCGCATCGAGGCGGCACGCAACTTCGCCAACAAGCTGTGGAACGCGGCGCGTTTCGTCATGGGCAACCTGCCCGCCGGAATGCCCGCGCCGGAGCGCCCGGCCGCCGACAAACTGGCTCTTGCCGACCGCTGGATCATCAGCCGCCTGGATTCCCTGAACGAGTCCGTCGACCGTCTCCTCGCCTCATGGCAACTGGGCGAGGCCGGGCGGCAGCTGCAGGACTTCCTCTGGGGCGACTACTGCGACTGGTACATCGAGATCGCCAAGATAGACCTCTATGGCGACGACGAGGAGCGCCGCCGCACCGTGTCCGAGGTACTGGTCTACGTGCTGGAGCGGTCCCTACGTCTCCTGCACCCCTACATGCCTTTTGTCACCGAGGCCATCTGGCAGTACCTCCCCCACCGGGGCGACGCGCTCATCGTCGCCGCCTGGCCCACGCCCGGTCCGGCTGACGTCGAGGTCGAGGAGCAGTTCGCCCGGGTGATGGATACGGTGCGTGGCATCCGGAACATCCGCGCCGAGTACAAGGTGGACCTGGGCAAGCGCATCCGCGCCGTCATCGCCGCGGGCGAGTGGACCGAGTCGCTGCGGGCCCAGGCAGGCACCATCTCCACCCTGGCCCGCGTCGACGAAAGCACCCTGACGATTGAGCCTGAGGTCGATGCCCTGCCGCAGTCGGCCACCGTAGTCGGTTCCGGCGTCACGGTCTACCTTCCCCTGGCGGAGATGGTGGACCTGGAAGCGGAACGCGAGCGCCTGGCCAAGGAAGTGGCGGCCGCCGACTCTGAGGTGGCCCACTCCCGCGGTCTCCTGAGCAACGACAACTTCATCAAGCGCGCGCCCGAGGCGGTGGTGGAGCGGGAGCGAACCCGCTGCGCCCAGGCGGAGGAGCGCCTAACCGGCCTGCGGCGCCGTCTCGAAGAGCTATCGTGACCGACTCAAGCAACACTCGCCAAGGAGTACCCATGTTCGTTCTCAGCGGATTCGGCGACGAGATATCGGCCGAGTTGGACCTGCAGCTGGATGCTCTCCTCCGGATGGGGATCAATCACCTGGAGTTGCGGGGAGTCTGGGGCAAGAACGTCCTCGACTTCAGCGACGACGAGGTGGGGACTATCCGCGCCGCGCTCACCCGCCGAGGGATGTCGGTATCGGCGGTGGGATCCCCCATCGGGAAGGTGCCTATCGACGCACCGCTTGAGCCTCACCTCGACGATCTGAGGCGCATACTTGAGATCGCCCACGGCCTGGGCACGAGCTTCGTGCGCGTGTTCTCTTTCTACGTCCGGCCGGGCGAGGCCGACCAGCACCGCAATGAGGTCCTGCGGCGGATGGAGGCGATGGTGCGTGTAGCCGAGGGCTCCGACGTGATGCTCTTGCACGAGAACGAGAAGGACATCTACGGCGATACTCCGGAGCGCTGTGCCGATATCCTGCGCACCCTCGACTCGCCGCGGCTGCGGGGCATCTTCGATCCGGCGAACTTCGTGCAGGTTGGGGTGGGGGCGCCCTTTGACCTGGGCTGGCCGCTGCTCGGCGACTACGTCGTCTACGCCCACATCAAAGACGCGCTCCTGGAGAGCGGGCGCGTGGTGCCGGCCGGCCAGGGCGACGGCCAAGTGAAGAAGGTACTGCAAGCGCTCAAGGACCGAGGCGAGCCATGCTTCCTGTCGCTCGAGCCACACCTGGTCTTCGCCGGGGCCAGCCAGGGATTCTCCGGTGAGGACATGTTCCGCCAGGCGGTGGACGCCCTCCGTGGCCTGCTGACTGAACTGAAGTAACAACCGTTACCTCAGCCTCGGAGTTGAGCTGCCCCGCCCGATCCTCGCTTGACCGGGCGGGGCAGTTGCTCTAGAAATGCGTCACCTCGGCTGGGGCCAGCGCCGCTCCCCACTCGGGTATTGGCTGCATTCCCTAGAGGAGGTAGTGATGGAGCCCGCCTGCGCCGGATGTCGGAAGGCCGAGAGCCCCCCGATCCTGCCCCGCGTAACGTTCGCCGGAACGTCGGTGAGCCGCATGCTACTAGGCGGCAACCCCTTCTCCGGCGTGGCTCACCGTCCGGAGGACCCGGATGCCGGACGACGCCTGCGCGAGTACTTCACGGACGACAAGGTCCTGGAGACAATGACCATCGCCGTCCAGGTCGGCATCAACGCCTTCCACGGGCGCGGCGACTCCAACGTCTTCCGCTGGCTTGACAACTACCGCGCCTGGGCCGACCGTGAGCCCAACCGTCCGGTGCTCCACTGGCTCGGTCAAACCGCGCCCGATCAGTACGTGGATGGCCGGGTCGAGCCCAACATAGACACCATGGCAGGGCACGGGCCTATGGCCATCTACGTTCACGGAGCCACCGGCGACAAGTGCCATGAGGAAGGTCGCCTAGAGTACCTACGCGATCTGGTGGCGCACATCAAGGGGCTAGGACTGACGGCCGGGATAGGGTCCCATCGACCGGCGGTCATCCGCGCTGCGGAAGAGGCGGGCCTGGGCACCGACTTCTACGTACTCTCGCTGCGCCACATCCGGCAGTCTCCCGATATCTGCCGAGATGAGCAGTGGGCGGCGGAGACGATCCGCTCCATCGCCAAGCCTTTCGTGGCCATCAAGGCTCTGGGCGCCGGTCGGCTCCAGCCGGAAGCGTGCTTCCGCTACGCGGCGCAGGTTCTCAAGCCAACCGACGTAGTGACTGTGGGCATGCGCGACTATGAGGTGGTGCCCAACGTTCGCCTGGCCGCCAGCGCATTCGCCGCACAGGAGGCAGCCAATGCCTGACCTGCTCTGCACCGGTGAGGCCCTCATCGACTTCCTGACCGATCGCCCCGGCGTCTCGCTCACGGAGGCACGTGCCTTCACCTGGGCGGCGGGCGGGGCCCCGGCCAATGTGGCCGTCGCGGCGGCAAGACTGGGTGTGGACACGGCCTTCATGGGCAAGGTGGGTAAGGATCCCTTCGGCGCCCACATCCGGGAGACGCTGGCGGCCTCGAGTGTGGATGTGAGCCACCTACTGGCCACGGGCAAGGCCCGCACTTCGCTCGCCTTCGTCGCCCTGCCTACTCCGGACGATCCTCAGTTCACCTTCTTCCGGCACCCCAGTGCGGACATGCTCTTCCGGCCCGATGATCTGGACGCCGACTTCGTGCGTTCGGCGCAGTTCCTGCACTTCGGCTCCATCGCCCTTATCGCCGACCCCTGCCGATCGACCAACCTGACCGCCGCCGAGATGGTGCGCGCGGCAGGAGGCTTCGTGAGCTTCGACCCCAACTACCGGCCGGCGCTCTGGCCTGCCGCCACGGCGCGGGAGCGCATCCTGGCCACGCTACCCCTGTGCGACGTGGTCAAGCTCAACGAGGCGGAGGTGCGGCTGCTTACCGGCAAAGACGATCTCGTGGATGGGGCGGAGGAGTTGCTGCAGCTGGGGCCCAAGGTATGCCTGGTGACGGTGGGCGCGGAGGGTTCGTTCTACGTGACGCCCCGGTCCAACGGGCACGTGCCCGCCTACTCGGTGCGCACGGTGGACGCCACCGGTTGCGGCGACGGCTTCACCGCCGCAGCACTCAAGGGGATCATGGCCCTTGGCGATCCGGCCCTCCTCGGTCCGCTCGACCTAGAAGAGATCCTTCGCTACGCCAACGCCGTCGGTGCCCTGACGGCAACCAAGAAGGGGGGAATACCGGCGCTTCCTACCGCCGCCCAGGTCGATGTTTTCCTGGAGGAGTTCGCCTAGGCGCGCCCATCCCGCCGGGACCAGTCTCGCCATCGCCTGCGCGCCTGGGCCGCCACTGCTCGGGGCAACTGCTTGGCGGCGAGCAGCCAGAGGACACCCTCGGCTCGCCGCCAGGCGCTCGTCAACCCGGCGGTCGCGGGCCGGTCGGGCCGGTAACGCCGCTCCTCATAGGCGAGCGCCACCTCGCGGAGCGCCGCTGCCGTGCCGTCGACGCCGTCCGAGACGGCAGGCTGCAACTCGCCCACCCGGCGCGCCACTAGCAGGGCGTACTCGCGCGGCGTCGCGCCCAGATTACCAACTCCCAGTCGGGCGCCGGCCAACTCCATGGACCAGTAGGCGCGCAGCACCGGGTCACTAGGCAGGCGGCGGCGCCAAACCCACCACGCAGCTAGCCCTGCCGCCAGCGTCGCTCCCGCCACCAACCAGGGCAGAGTGGACCCGTCCTGCCCGGCGGACGCGCTCGGCGCCGGGACGGGTGCAGCGGCCGCCCCATCGCTCCCCGGCGGGCGGTAGAACGGCGCTTGCGTCACGGTCGGCTCGAAGGCCACCCACCCGATGTCGGGGAAGTAGGCCTCGGGCCAGGAATGGGCGTTGCTGGCCCGCACTACGAATCGGTCCCGGTCATAGTCGTAGGTGCCGCTCGTATAGCCGGAGGCCAGCCGGGCTGGAATCCCCGCCAGACGTGCCAGTACCACCATGGCGCTGGCGTAGTGATCGCAGAATCCGCGCCGGCTCTCGAACAGGAAGAAGTCGACGACATCCCTACCCGGCGCCGGCTCCCCAACCGCCAGGTCGTACTCGTAGTTGGCCCTCAGGTAAGCTTCGAGGCCCCGCAGTCTGTCGTACGGGTTGTCACCGGACGTCGCCAGGTCGAGCGCCGTCCGCTGCACCCGTTCGGGGATGTCGGGCACGGTCAAGTAGCGATCCCGGACCTCGAGCGGGTAGTCCTGCCCGGCGGCTCGGAGTTCCGCCGCGGTAGGCTCCACCAGCAGAGACACCGCTTCGTACCCGCCCACGGGCGCCTTGAGATAGGCGAGGTCACCCTCACCGCGCCAGTGCGCGCGGACCTCGTCCCCCAGAGACAGCGGCTCGGCCAGGACGTATATCAGCTCATCACGCGGCACTAGGATCTGAAAGGACTGCGCCACCTGCTGCCCAGGGCCCGGAAGCGCCTGGATTCCCCTCCCGGCCGGTACCCTCACCGCGTCGGTGCGTGAGTTGGCCCAGCCCTCTCCCGTGTACACGTCGTAGGTCATACCCCGCCAGTAACGCTTGGGGCCGAGGTCGGTTAGGCCGGGGTCGCCTGCCGGTCCGGGCCCGCCCAGCGGTGGTGGATCGCTGGTGTGCACGTACATCACGACCGTCTCTTCCGGCGCCAGCGTCTGCACCAAATCCCGGGCCGACGGGAGGGCCGCCCCAGCCTCGTCTTCGATCCAGGGGGAAGAGGCGGCCCCGGGCGACAGGCCCGGGAAGAGCCACTTGACCAGACGAACGGTGGTACGCCACGGCCTCTCGGCACGAGCCCAGAAGGCATCGGCCACCGTCTCCGAGGCGATCGGAGGCAGCGCCAGCGCCAGGGCAAGGGCGACGGCCGCCACCGGAAGGGCGAGAGCTACAGCCGCGGCACTAGTCCCGGGCTCGGAGGCGCTCCCGAGGTGATCTCCGCTCGCCTGGAGTCCGCGACTGTGGCCAAGGGCCAGCAGGAGCATGGTGAGGGCCACAAAGGCCACCAGGTGCGCCCAGCCGCCGAGGGTGAAGAACGAGTTGGCCGCCAGCACAACACCAACCGGCAGGGCGCCGGCCATCACACTGCGCCCCGATCCCTGGCTCCAACCCAGCCACAGGCACGACAGCCACAGCAGCCAAGCTGCCGCCACCGTTGGCACCAGCGGGTCGTCATTTGAGCCGCCCAGCCAGACCACCGTCGCCCACCAGTAGAGCCGCCTCCCGGCCTGCCAGATTCTCTCCAGAGCCGCCGACGGCTCCGCCAAGGGATCGGCCGCCAACAGCAGCGCCAACAGCAGCCCGCCCAGAACCAGGGGAGCGGCGATCGATCGCCGCCGCCGTCGCCGTGCCAAGGCCAGGCCCAGAGCGGCGGCCGGCACCGTCAGCAAGACGAGCCGATGGATGCCCGGGATCCAGGCGCTCTGACCGAGGGCCAGCGGCGGCAGGGACGCCAGCGCTAGGATCGCCGCCGTCCACAGCCAATCCTGGCCGCCGGAGAGCACCTCCTCCAGAATCGAGAGGGGCGTGCTGCTACGCGCGGTCATCGGGGCCACCTGCTCCGGAACCGTCCGCGACCGGACGGAGAGCGGTGCCCTCCAGGCCCCAGCGGCCCGCCCGTCGTGCCGCCGCGCGCCGGCGCCGCTGCCGCCGGTCCAGGTCTACGAACTGGTAATCGCTGCCGAGAACCCAGTGCCGCACCGCCAGCCGCGTCAATGTTTCCGACTGAGTGTGAGCATCGGCCCGACCGCCGAAGCTGGCCGAATCCAGAAGCAGGACGGCCGGCCTCGCCCCTGCCCGGCGGAGCAGGTCAACGGCCGTGGGCAGGGTGGCGCAGTCACTGGCGGCGATGACGACCACACCAGCGCCGCCCGCCAGGCTGGTGCGCTCTCCCTCCACCATGCGCACCAGCGGCCACTGGCCCAGCGCTCGAATCGTGGCCAGCGACTGCATCAGGCGCCAATGCTGCATCTCGCCCCGCGCCGGTGCCTCCAGTACGCGGCGCTCGCCGTAAGCCAGCAGTCCCACCGCGTTTCCCTGCGACAGCACCCTTCCCGCCACGGCTGCTGCGGCCATGACGGCAGCTTCCTCAGTGGAGTCGAGCGCGTGACCGGCCTGGCTGGCGGCCTCCATGTCCATGATGATCCACAGATCCCCGGCCGGGTCCAAGTCGAAATCCTTCACCATCAAGTCGCCGAGGCGCAGTGTCGTCGGCCAGTGCACATGGCGCAGCGGATCTCCGGGCCGGTACTGCCTCACTCCTGCAGTGGTCACGGTCTGCTCCGACGCTGCCCGCAACTGGCGCCGATCGCCGGCGGAGCGGCCCTTCTCCGGCTCCGCTCCGGGAACTCGACCCACCGGTGGGTACACCAGAAGCTCTACGGAACGGTCAGCCGAGACGGTCACCTCGAAGAGGCCGAAGGGATCGCCGGTCCGCACCCTCCAGGGACCCAGCCGGAACTGGCCTCTCTGGAGGCAGAGTCCGCCGGCCTGCCAGGACAGATCGCTCTGGCCACCGAGGGCAATTGTGCGGCTCACGCTGTAGCCGGGCAGGTCGGAATCGTCGCGCAGTTCGAGCCAGGGTACCGGAAGCAGCGACCGGTTCACGACGCGGAACGACTCGGTCAGTCGGTCACCTACCTGGATGAGAGACTGCCGGTAGATACGGCCGACTCGAAGGCCGCGCGCCAGAGACAGCACCCACAGATACGACGCCAGCAGGAGGAGGCCGAAGGAGACGAGAAGGAAGAACCACGTTCGCGAGGGAAGGAAGAGGTTAAGGACCGCCAGAAGAGCCAGCGCCGCTACCATGATCTTGGCCGACGCGCCGGCTCGAGGCGAAGAGTCGAGGCTAACGGTCGCTAGATGCGGACCGGCGGACGTCTGTTCAGAAGGGGCTGCCAATAGCGCTACACCCAGTCACTTACACTAGTATGCAGCAGTATAGCAGCCCAGCAACATTGGTAACCAGAAGCGATCTACAGCGACCGCGAAGCGATGGCCGTCAAGGCGTGGGCCGTGCCAGCAAGGGCGACGGCCGTCCAGCCGGTGGCTTCCATGGCATTGAAGCCCCGGTCGTAAGCCTCCGCCAGACCCGCGTTCCAGGGGCGGAGGCTGCCGGTACGGCACTGAGCCTCCACCACGCCCTCCAGGGAGTCCCTGACGCGCGGCTCCACGTCCTCCCAAAGGTCAGGCAACGCCCACGCCGTCAGCACCAGTCCCTCGGCCACCATCGCCAGGGACGGCAGTCCACGCAGAATGGCGTTCCACTTGCGCAAGAGACCATAGTAGCCGCGCAAGGGTCGCTCCCATCCTCCCCCGGGGTCGGCCAGGTGCATCTCCGCCAGGAAGGCCAGCACCATCCCCATCTGGTGTGTCTCGCCCGCCACTTCGCCGTACTCCACGAAGCGAGCCTGGGGCTCGCGCTCCCGCCAGCGGGTAACCAAGGCGGAGTTGGTGCTGTCGTACACGAAGTAGAAGCGCCCGTCCGGATCCGGCTGCATGTACAGCATCTCGGTCATAAGCAGGGCGGCCTGGCGGGCCCGCTCGTACCAGGACATGCGCAGCGCAACACGGCCGGCCCAGGCGGTGGTAAACGCCTCCACCAGGCCGTGTCCCTGACCGGGGTCCATGCTGAAGTAGCCGCCGCAGCGATGCTGGTACGACATGGTGCGTTCCAGGGAAGCGCGCGCGAGCATGTCCATGCGCCCCCGGCGGGCAGCCGCCAAGAGGAGACAGGTAGAGCGCCACAGGCTCCGCTCCCGCTGGCGCACCGGCTCGTCCAGCAGATGGTACTCTCCGGGACCGGTCATCCAGTGCCGGGCGGTGTAGTCCAGCAGTTGCGACGCCGCGTGCAGATCGCCCGACGTCGCCGAGGCCAGGATGCCGGCGTAGCCGTCGCCGAAGGCCGTCGTCGGGGGCAGTTGCTCTATCTCGGCCAGCAGGCTGGCCTCGAGCCAGGCCGTCGCGCGCCGCACCCCCTCCGCACACGACGCAGCCCACACGGTCATGATGTCGGTTGACGACTTCGCCATCCGCTCCCTTCTCCTCCACGTACCAGTCTCATTCGAGGTTCACATTGGCTGCCGCAAGCGCCGTCCTCAGCAGCGCTCGCAGCCGGGCGAGTTCATCGCTGGTGTCAGCCTCGGCGCGAACGGTGAGCAGCGGCTCGGTGATGGACGGCCGTACCAACGCCCAGGCTCGGTCCCACGTGAGGGCCATTCCCAAGGGGCCCCGCTCAATAAGGGCGCCCAGGTAGGCCTTCTCCAGGGCATCGTACACCGTCTCCGGGTTGCCCTCATAGGGGACCCGAATCTCGTCCAGGCCGGGCGATCGGGGCAGAGCGTCCACCAGCATCCCTAAGGGCTGTGTCGCTGCTACCAGCGCCGCCACCCGCAGGGCGGCATAGAGGCCGTCGTCGTTGCCCAACTCGCGGAAGAAGTAGTGCCCGCTGATCTCCCCGCCGAACGACGCCCCGCGATTCTGCATCTCGGCACGGACCAGGGCATGCCCGGGATAGGACCACACCACCTCGGCGCCGCGATCGGTAAGCAAGCGCGCCAGAGAGCGCGAAGTGCGCACGTCAAGCACTACCGGAGCGCTCGGAGACAGCTGCCAGGCCTCGGAGGCCAGCAGGAACGCGGCCGCATCGCCAGGAACGCGCCGGCCACGCTCGTCTACGAACACCGCTCGATCTCCGTCGCCGTCGAAGCCCACACCCAGGTCGGATCCGTGGCAGCGGACGGCCTCCGCCAACCCAACAAGGGCCCCAGGGGCGGTGGGATCCGGTCCCCGGCCAGGGAAGGCCCCGTCAGGCGTACCGTTGATCTCCAGAACGTAATGCCCGGCCTCGCGCAACACTGCGGCCGCCAGCCCACAGTAGCAGCCGTTGCCCGGATCGACCACCAAGCGGAGCGGCCGCGCTGCCGGAGCCAGCGCAGCCAGAGTTCGTCCATAGGCCTCCGCCCAGGTGGTCGTGTCCGCCGTCGACAGAGTCGGGATGGTTCGGCCGCAATCGGGCCGCACTTGCAGCTCGGTCGCATCTCGCAGGCGGAGGATCTCCTCCGTCGTCGGGGGCCGCACGCCGTTCAGGAGCTTGAGCCCATTGTGCTCCGGCGGATTGTGGGAAGCGGTAACGATCAGGGTATGTGCGAAGCCGTGGCGCTGGGACACGAAGTAGGCCAATGGCGTGGCCATCGGCCAGGCCGGCGTCAGCGCCAGTCCCTCCATGCCTAAGGCGAGGGCCGCGATCAGTGACGCGGTGCTATGCCGGACATCACCAGCGAGCAGCACCGTGTCGCCCGCCGGCCACTGCGCCGCAAGCGCCCGGCCGACGGCAGTGAACAAGGTCTCGTCCACAGCGCCGGGGTAAGGCCCACGGATATCGCAGGCGAGAAACGGGGACGACAGTCCGGCTTCACGCATGGGTGCGCTCACGCCGTACCATCATGACGCTAGATGAAGCGAGCCGGGGATGGAGCATCCCCGGCTCGATGCTGACAAGCGCAACAGTCCTACCGACCCAGGACTTCGGCCGGATAGCCGCTGACGAACACATAGAAGGAGTCGGCGTCCTCGAAGCGCTCCGGGAAGTACCCCTCGAACTCCACCTCGTCGCCCGGCTGCAGCGGTTCGTCGAGGTCGATCCAGTCCACTGTGGCGTTGAGCACGTTACCGTCCTCATCGTAGAGAGTGGAGTAAACGGTCAAGGCCACGATGTCGAAGTCGGTTGAGTTGATGGCGGTACCCCAGACGTAGAAGATGCCGTCATCCACGCCGCCGTCGAAATCCTCCACGGTGAGGTCAACGTCGGGGGAAAGCTCGTCGGTTACCCAGAAGGAGACCTCGTACTCGGCTACGTCCTCGACGGCGTAGTCACCGAGGTCGTCAGCGTAGATCGGCACCCAGAAACTGCTCGTCTGCCCGGGCTCGACCACCGGCCGATCCAGGTAGGCGCTGAAGTCGCCATCCCCGATCTCGTTGCCGTCCTCGTCGAACAGGCGAACCTCGACCACGACCATGGTGTCGACGGTCTGATCCGACACGTTGATGGCCTCACCGACGACGCTGATGTCGCCGTACTCGGTCACAAACCCGGAGTCGCTGACGACCTCGAACACCTCACCGCCACCGGCCAAGCCTCCGTCGAGAGGCTCGGCACCATACCCGGTGACGAACACGTACCAACTGTCGGCGTCCTCGAAGTTCTCCAGGAAGTAGCCCTGGACCGGTACCTCATCCTCGGGGCCGAAGGGCTCGTCCAGTTCCACCCAGTCGGTGGTCGCGTTGAGTACCTCTCCATCCTCATCGTAGAGGGTGGAGTACACCCGCAGAGCGCTGAACTCCAGCTCCGTTTGGTTGTAGGCAGTCCCCGCGATGACGAAGCTTCCGTCTTCCTCCCACGAGTCGAGGTCATCAACCAGAACCTCGACTTCGGTCGACTTCTCGTCAGTTATCCAAAGTGAGATCTCGTAATCGCTCACCTCGTCAACCGAGGCGTCGCCGAGCTGTTCCTCGTAGATGGGCACCCAGAAGCTGGAGAGCCACCCGGGCTCGATTACGGGTCGATCGAGCACGGCGGTGTAGACCTGGTCTCCGACGGGCTCCCCGTCGGCGTCAAAGAGGCGGACCTCCACCATCACCGTGTGGGTAATGTCGAGTTCGGAGATGTTCTCCGCCTCGCCCACGACG
>JAAYAV010000417.1 GCA_012719195.1 Anaerolineae bacterium
CCGCCCGCGGCCAAGATGGCGAGCGCCATGCCACCGGCCGAGACCGTGACCGGGTCCACCACCGTCAGTACGGTCGCCGCCAGGGTCAGCGTGAGAATCGCGGCTAGCCACCCGGGAAGCAGGAATGCACCCAGCAGCGCCGGCGTGGCCAGGAGCGATATCGCATCGGCCTGTCGGGTGACGTGCCAGACGCCCGCCAGCACGACGGTTACCACGGCCACCTGCGCGGCGCCGACGACGGACGCTGGGAGTCGGGTGGCGAGGCTGAGGGCCGGCAGCAGCAGGCCGCCGGCCAACAACAAACACATCAAGCCCAGGTCCAGTTCGGGCTGACCCATCTCGGCGAAAAGCCGGGCCCACAGGAATGCGCCCAGGAGCAGCGCCAACCTGAGGCCTAAGCCGAGCCGAGCCTCGTCCCAGCGTTCGCTCTGTGACACGGTTGACTCCCCCGCCGTCCGGCGACAGCCCTACTCCAGCGGCAGCGGCAACGATATGGCGGTCCCGCTGGCGGCCGAGAGCAGCCCGGCTTCCAGAATCTCCTGAGCGTCCCGTCCCACCTCGGCGCTGCAGAGCCCGTCCACCGCCTTCTCTACGACGATGCAATTGAGGAACTGGGCCGCCGCGTTGCAGCGTTCGGCCGGGAGCCGCGGTGCGTCAAGCTCCACGCCCATGTCGTGCTCCCGGTCGGCCAGAAGCACGCGGCCCTGCTTGCCCGGCTCCACCAACAGCGTGCCCTCGGTGCCGTAGATCGCGGTCACGTAGGAGGTCAGGTGGCCGATCTGGCTCCAGGACGCCTCCGCTAGGGCCATCGCTCGCGGCCACTGCATCGTTATGATTGCGTTGTCGTCCACGGTGACGTAGTCCTTCACCAGCCGCCCCACCGTGCCCGTGACCCGGCTGGGCTGCCCCAGCAGATGCCGCGCCAAAGCCGATCCGTACGAGCAGTAGTCCATCAGGGCGCCGGCGCCGTTGCGCTCGGCATCGTAGAGCCACTCGTAGAAGAAGGGCGTGCAGCCCAACTCCTTGGGTCCGCCATGCGCCGCACGGTAGCGCGTCTCGAACAGACGACCGATTCGACCGCCCTGGGCCAGGTTGAGGGCGTGCATGAAGGGCGGCCACCAGGCAAATGGCCAGTTGACCATCAACTGGACGCCCGCCCGGCGCGCTGCCGCCAGCATGGCATCAGCACCGGCCAGATCGGCTGCCATGGGCTTCTCGGTTAGGATGTGCAACCCCCGGTCGGCCGCCATCTCCGTCAGCTCGACCGATCCGGCGTTGTCGGCGTAGACGCATACTGCGTCGAGCTCCGTCTTCTCCAGCATCTCCTCGTATGACTGGTAGGCCGCTATGCCGAACTCGGCACGCGCCTTCTCGACTAGCTCCGGGTGCGGGTCGGCGGCGGCCACCAGCTCGCCGCGCTCCGAGCCGCGGAAGTCGGCCGCCACGCTCCAGACGTGGTCGTGCGTCATCCCGAGCAAGCCTACTCTCAGCTTGGCCTTCATCTCCCTCTCCTTCACGTTAGCGATGGTCGCTCTAGCCGAGGAACGGGAAGAGCCGCGGCAGGTCTTCCTCGGTCACTCTCCCGCCGTACTCGCCGAACTCAAACGACTCGCAGTAGCGCACGCTGGATCCTGTCTCCTCTCCGTAGAAGCGCTTGAGCAGATGACGACAGCGGTCCGCCTCCTTGGCCATGGCCGCCAGGCGCTGCGCCGCCAGCCAGTCACGCCGCTCCTTGGGCGAGTCGGGAAGCTGATCCATGACGCCGTGGTTGTAGGGCAGCCACTCGTAGAACTGCGACACGTGGCAGTCCAGTAGGTCAACCTTCTGCTCCGCCACGTCGTCAATGTCCACCGCCACGTCCGGGGTGTGCGGGTACGGCCGCTGGAAGCCGTCGTTCCAATAGGCAATGACCGGGTTGTACTGCAGATGTGGCGTCAACGCCTGTACGTTGGGGATGGTTACGGTGTAGGCCGCGTCCTGGACCAACTGGGACGTGTAGCGATGGTCCGGGTGGTAATCGTTGGGGCGGTTCGTAACCACCAGATCGGGCTGGAACTCCCGGATGATTCTGACCACCAGCCAGCGGTTCTCCAGCGTCGGCATGAGCTCGGCATCGTGCAGATCTACGAGCTGGTACTCGATCCCCGCCAGCCGAGCCACGTTCTGTGCCTCCTGCAGGCGCCGCTGGGCCAGGGGACCGCCCCCCTCCCGGTAGTGTCCACCGTCGCCGTTTGTCAGGGAGACGAACTTCACCCGGTGCCCCAACCGCACGTACTTGATGGCGCAGCCGCCGAAGCGATAGTCGCAGTCGTCCGGATGGGCCCCGATTGCCAACACCCGCAGCTTCTCAGTCATCGATCCTCCTGCCGTTGCGAACAAGTACCTATCCCGCGAAACAGCGGCCAGCACTAGTCAACTGTCACGTCTCACCCTATGAGTGCGTCCATGGCCGCCGCGATGTCGAACGGCGTCCGATCGGGGAAATGCGCGTAGGATCCGACCTCGGCCACCAAGTAGCCGGAGTAGCCCATGCCCCGCAGCTCCGCCATCACCGCCGGCCAGTTGAGGTCACCCTGCAGCAGCATCACGCCCGCCTGTCCCCGAGGACTCGACTTGACGTCCTTTAGGTGCACCTGCCGCAACACCGGCGCCAGGATGCGCAGCCACTGCTCCGGCCAGCCCAGGTTCAGGTGCAGCACGTTGCCGACGTCGAAGTAGGCGCGCACGTATTCGCTACCCGCCGCCAGGATGAAGTCGCGCATTTCCAGCGGACTCTGCAGGAAGCGGTTCCCCACGTTCTCTAGGCAAATGTACACCCCCAGCTCCTGCGCCCGCGGCGCCGTCAGTCGCAGCGCTTCCAGGGCCCGCTCGTAGGCAACATCGTAAGGAATGGCCTGATCCACCCGCCCGGGGACGTACAGCAGGGTGCTGATCTCCAGGGCGTTGGCGATCTCCAGCATCCGCTCCAGCGCCTTCACCCCCTGTTCCCAGAGGCCCTGATCGGGGCTGGTGATGGGCAGCGGGTCGGTCACCGGGCTGCCGAACATGGAGCAGAGCTCCAGGCCCCGCTTCGTGATCCGCTGGCGGAGGGCCTCCAGCGAGGCGGCGTCGCTATCGGCGTGCAGTTCGGTCTCTCCCGGCCGCCGGACTATCAGCTCGTAGCCGTCGAAGCCGGCCTGCTGCGCCAGATCGAGACGACGATCCAGCGGCATACCCTCGGCGAAGCACGCGTGGCAGATGCCCTTCTTCATCCCGTCCACTCCTAGGCCTGTCTTCTCGAAGCACGGCAACAGCCGCAGCTTAGCGCAACTGAGCCGCCCCTACCATAGCCGTCGCTCTGGGGCCCGTACCCTTTTCGTCCGCCAACATCAAGCGGGCCAGGGTGTGCTCCACTCCGGCCCGCCAGCGCCACGAAGCCTGCCGCTCGTCACGTCTCCCGGCAGCCTACCCGAACGTCTCCAGCACCGGCGCTTCCACCAGCCAGCGCGTCAAGAAGCGGATGCCCGCCTCGGCGTCTATCTCGTGCCCACCCTCGTGAAGGTCCAGATCCACCCGCTCCCCCAAACCCAGGCGGCGGTAATGCTCGGCGGCCGCCTCGAACTCCTGGGCCGCCAGGGGCCACCAGGCGATGCCGTCGCCCTTGCCCATCTGCACCTGGAGCGGGCGGGGGCAGATCAGCGAGGCCATGTCGCTGTCGCCGAACTCGCGCAGCCAGCCGGGCACGAAGATGTGCTCTTCGTCCCAGGACAGGTAGCAGGAGTAGCGCGGATCGTCTATGGCCATCTTGTGCACGCGGCTGTTGAAGTAGGCCGTGATGACGCCCGCCCGCAGGCGCCGCTCCAGCGGCAGGGTGAAGAGGGTGTAGTAGCCGCCCAAGCTGATGCCCCACATCCCCATGCGCTCGGCGTCAATGTCGTCGCGCGTCTCCAGGTAGTCCAGCAGTCGCGCCGTCCGGGCAATCTCCAGCCCGGCGAGATTGCCTCCCAGGAGAGTGCACAGCCGTTGCAGGCGCGCCCGCGGCCGGGCGTCCGTAACGTTCAGGGGCGCGAGCACGGCGAAGCCGGCCTCGACCAGCCGCCGGCCGTAGGCCTTGTAGATGTTGCTGGGGTCGTCGAACCCAAACACCCGCTCCGGCGAACTCCCCAGCCCATGTTGCGCCACCACCAGCGGGTAGGGAGGCCGCTGCCGCTTGGGCAGCGCCAGCACCGCCCGGGCGCGGTAGTGCCCCAGGAACGGAAGCGTGATCCA
>JAAYAV010000062.1 GCA_012719195.1 Anaerolineae bacterium
GACTACCGCGACCACGTCACGGTGGACGAGCGCTTCCTGCGTCCAGCTGAAGTGGATCAGTTGGTGGGCGACGCCTCCAAGGCCCGGCGCGAGTTGGGTTGGATGCCCGAGACCAGCTTCGAGGACCTGGTCCGCATGATGGTAGATGCCGACCTCGAACAGCTGCGGGGTCGGGACTAGGAACGGTGCGGCTGGCGGACACGCACGCCCATCTCAACGATGACCAGTTCGACTTCGACCGCGCGGCGGCGCTGCAGCGGGCCCGGGCGGCGGGCGTGCAGTTCCTGCTCGACGTTGGGGCGGACCGCGAGAGCAGTGAGCGTGCCGTGGCACTGGCGGAAGCGGAGCCCGACGTGTGGGCGGCAGTGGGCGTACACCCGCACGACGCCCGGTCGCTGGACGAGGTGACCTGGGAGCGAATAGCTGAGCTGGCGGCGCACCCGCGCGTGGTGGCGGTGGGCGAGACCGGTCTGGACTTCTACCGTAACCTGTCGCCGCCGGTGGCGCAGCGGGAAGCCTTCCGCCGCCACATGCAGTTGGCCGAGCGTGCGGGCAAGGCGCTCGTGGTCCACAGCCGGCAGGCCGATGTCGAGACGGTGGAGGAGCTGCGGCGTTGTGCCGACCGGGTGCCCGTGGTGCTGCACTGCTTCTCGGGCGGGGAGGACATGCTGCGGGAGGCGATCGGCCTGGGAGTATGGGTGTCGTTCGCCGGCAACGTGACCTATCCTAAGGCGGCGGCTCTGCTGCAGCTGGCGCCGCTGGTGCCGGCCGATAGGCTGCTGGTGGAGACCGACTGTCCTTACCTGGCTCCGGTCCCGCGGCGTGGGCGCCGCAACGAACCGGCCTATGTGGCCCACACTCTGGCTGCCGTGGCCGAGGCGCGGGGCGTTGCGGCCGAGGAGTTGGCGGAAATCACCTTCCATAACGCGGAGGTTGTCTTTGGGCTTGCACAGTAACGTGGCCGCCCTGGGGCTGGAGACCCTGCTGGCCCCTCTGCAGGAGCCGATGGCGCTGGTGGAGGCGCGCATCCAGCGGGCGATACAGACAGACCAGCCCCACCTGACCGAGGCCTATCAGGCGCTGTTCTCTGGCGGCAAGCGCATCCGCCCGGCGGTGACCCTGCTCTGCGCCGGAGAGAGGTGTGCCACCGAGGCGCCGGTGATCGCCTTGGGGGCATCCCTCGAGATGCTCCACTCGGCCACCCTCATTCACGACGACATCATAGACCGCGCGGCGGTGCGCCGGGGGAAGCCCACTATTTCGTCTACCTATGGTGCCGACTCGGCGATCCTCGCCGGCGACCACCTCTTCGCCCTGGCCGCCGTGGTCGTGACGGAGACGCGCCACTTCGAGGCCCTGCGGGTGTTCGCCGAGACCTTGGTGACCATCTCCGCCGGCGAACTGGAGCAACTGCGCCGCCTCAACTGCCTGCCCTCGCGGGATGACTACCTCCGCCTGATCCACGCCAAGACGGCCTGCCTCTTCGAGTCTGCCGCGCTTGGCGGAGCCCTTCTGGCCGGGCGGCCCGCGGAAGAGGTGGCACGCTTCGCTCGCTATGGCCGGGGCCTCGGCCTCGCCTTCCAGATCGCCGACGACGTGCTCGACTACGTCGGTGATGCCGACCGGTTGGGCAAGCCGACGCTCAATGACATGAA
>JAAYAV010000418.1 GCA_012719195.1 Anaerolineae bacterium
CCCTGGGCCTGTTGGTCGTGGCCCTCATCTTCGGAGTCGTCAATGGCCTCATTCGACCCGTGGTCAAGTTCTTCACCCTACCGGTCATCTGGCTGACCCTGGGCCTGTTCACCATCGTCATAAACGCCCTCATGCTCTGGCTCACGGGCGTCATCAGCCACAGCCTCGGCGCCGGCCTCACCGTCGCCGGCTTCTGGCCTGCCCTCTGGGGCAGCGTCGTCATCAGCATCGTCAGCGTGGTGCTGTCCATGTTCGTCAAGGACAGCGACTAGCCGCCGAGCCGCCGCCAACCGAAAGGAGAGTCTCCGTCATGCCCGATCGTCCCAACGTCTTGCTGATCTGTGCCGATCACTGGGTCGGCTCATTCCTCGGCGTAGAAGGCCACCCGGCCCTAATGACGCCCACCCTGGACCAACTGGCCCGTAACGGCGTGCGCTACAGCCAGGCCTACTCCGAGTGCCCGGTGTGCATCCCCGCCCGCCGCACCATCATGACCGGCACCACCCCGCGCACCCACGGCGACCGAGTCTACTCCGACCGTATGCTCATGCCTGGCTTCCCCACCCTGGCGCAGACCTTCCGCGACGCCGGCTACCAGGCCTACGCTTCGGGCAAGATGCACGTCTACCCGCAGCGGGACCGCATCGGCTTCGACGACGTCATGCTGGGCGAGGAGGGTCGGGTCCAGTTTGGGGCCATTGACGACTACGAGCTCTTCCTGTGCGAGCGAGGCTATGCCGGGCAGCAGTTCGCTCACGGCATGAGCAACAACGAGTACGTCAACCGGGCCTGGCATCTGCCCGAGGACTGCCACGTCACCAACTGGACCACCCGCGAGATGGTCCGCTTCATCAAGCGGCGCGATCCCACTCGCCCCAACTTCTGGTACCTCTCCTACTGCCATCCCCACCCGCCCCTGGCTCCGCTGCAGGCCTACCTCGATCTCTATCGCGACATCGAGATCGACATGCCTTACTACGGGGAGTGGACGGAGAACGAGGAAACCTTCCCGCCGGCGTTGCGCGAGTTCCGCGAGCAGTGGCGGCACATGAGTGCCGCCGAGATCCGCGGTGCGCGCCGGGCCTTCTATGCCCTGTGCACCCACATCGACCACCAGTTGCGCGTGGTCTGGGGCGCCATCCGCGAAGAGGGCCTGCTGGACAACACCATCGTGATGTTCATCGCCGACCATGGCGACATGCTGGGCAACCACGGCCTCTGGCAGAAGCGCTGGTTCTACGAGAACTCAGCTCGGGTGCCCATGCTCCTCATGGGCGCCGCCGGCGACGAACGCGTCGGCCACCACCAAGTGGACGACCGGTTGGTGGGGTTGCAGGACGTCATGCCCACGCTGCTCGACCTGGCCGGCCTCCCCATTCCGGAAACGGTGGAAGGCATCTCCATGGTGGGGGACCAGCGACGCGAGCACTTCTTCGGGGAGATCTCCAACGGCCACCGCGCCACCCGCATGATCCGCGACCAGCGCTACAAGCTGATCTACTATCCGGCCGGCAACCTCGTCCAGCTGTTCGACATCTGGGA
>JAAYAV010000419.1 GCA_012719195.1 Anaerolineae bacterium
CCCCTGGCGGCGGTCAGCGAGGCTCTCTCCCGCGCCCTGGACCCTTCCGTGCAGATGGTGGTCATCTGCGGCCGCAATGAGTCGCTCCAGCGTCGGTTGCGGGCCCGTGGCGGTTCGGCGCGCGTGCTGGGCTACGTCTCCGACATGCCCCACTGGCTCCGCGCCGCGGACGTACTGGTGACCAAGGCGGGCCCCAACGCCCTGGCGGAGGCGATGGCCGAGGGGCTCCCCACCGTCATCATGTCCGCCCTGCCCGGGCAGGAGACTGACAACGTCACCTTCTTCACCCGTCGCGGCGCCGCCATTTGGGCTCCCGATCCGGCTGAGGCGGCCCGCCAGGTCGCTCGCCTGTTGCGGCGCCCCGACGAGGCGCGCGCCCTGGGCGCACGAGCCCGGGCCTCCTCCCGGCCGAATGCAGCCGACGAGATGGCGCGCCATCTCGACTCGCTGGCACGGGCGACGGCCTAGTCCGCCCGGCCGGCAAACACGCCGGCCACCGCATCGGCCGTCCCCGGACCGCACACCGCCATCACCTGGTCTTCCGGCATCAGCCGCAGATCGCCGCGCGGAATGAGAGAGGCGCCATCGCGCATAACGTGAGCCAGGAGGCACCCCTCCGGCAACGCCAGTTCCGCCGGAGTGCGCCCCGCGGCGCGGCTCCCCTTCTCCACCGTCAGCACATGAACGGTGGCTCCCGGCAGGTGGCGAAGCCGAGTGAGCGGGAAGCCCGCCGTCCGCTCCTGGCGCTCCAGAGTAGCCCGGTTGTAGGCCCTGATGATGTCCTCGCGACTGAGCAGCCCCAGCAGGAGGCCTCCCCGATCGGCGTCCACCACCGGAAGCTGGCCGACGTCCCGTCCGCCCATACGCCGCAGTGCCTCGGAGACCGGCTCGTCCGGGCTGGCGACCAGAACGTGCGCGGTGGCCACCTCTGCCGCCGTGAGCGGCTGCTCCGCTCCCGACTCCGCCGCCGCCTGTAGGTCCCGGGCGGTGACGATCCCACACAACCGGCCGGTCGCGTCCATCACCGGCAGGGCATGCTGACCGCTCGCCAACAGGGCCTCCCACAGCTGCGGCAGCGGCCAGTCTGTCTGCGCTCCGCTCACGCGGTGGTTCATCGCCTCGGCCACGGTGATCCCCTCCAACAGGTCCAGGTCGCGGCCCTGATGCAGGCGGACGCCTCGGCGGGCCAGGGCAGTGGCGTAGATGGAGTCGGCGTCGAGTCTCTGGCTCACCAGGGTACCGACCATGGTGGCCAACAGGAGCGGCAGCACCATGCGGTAGTCGCCCGTCATCTCGAAGACGATCACCACGGCCATGACAGGGGTGCGGGCGGCCCCTGCGAACACCGCCGCCATGCCCACCAGGGCGTAGGCCCCCACCGGCGCCGTCGCTGCCGGCCAAAGGGCATTCACTGCCGCCCCAAAGAGCCCACCGAGCATCGCCCCCAAGTAGAGGCAGGGGGCGAATATGCCGCCCGATCCTCCCGATCCTAAGGTCAGCACCGTCGCCACCAGCTTCCCCACCAGCAGGGCCAGCATCAGCGCCGGACCGAAGGCGCCTTGTAGGGCCGCCTCAATGGTGCCGTAGCCCACCCCGAGGGCCTGCGGCAGAGCCAAGCCGATTAGCCCTACGGCCAGGCCGCCCAGTGCCGGCCGCAACCATTTCGGCCCCTGAAGTCTGGCGAAAGCGTCGCCGGCGCGCCCCATCCCCCGAGACAGCCCCGCCGCGACCGGCGCCGACAGGAGCCCCAGCAAAGCATACAGAGGCAACTCGCCGGTACCGGCCGGGGTGTATGCCGGCACGGCGAAGGCGGGACTGCTGCCGAGGAAGAGGGAGGCCACCGCCGCCGCCGTCACCGAGGAAACCACCACCGTACCCAGGTAGCGGGCGCTGAACTCTCCGAGAATGACCTCAAGCGAGAAGAGCACTCCGGCGATGGGGGCGTTGAAGGTAGCGGCAATGCCGCCGGCGGCGCCGCAGGCCACCAGGTTCTGCACCCGCTCATCGGAAAGGCCGAACAGCCGCCCCAGGCTCGAACCAATCCCGGCACCGATGTGGGCGATCGGACCCTCCGTCCCAGCCGAGCCGCCCGAGCCGAGAGACAGCGCCGAAGCGGCGGTTTTGGCCAGGGCCACCCGCCGGCGGATGCGACCGCCGCGTAGCGCCACCGCCTCCATGACCTCCGGAATGCCGCCACCCTGCGCCTCTGGGGCCACGTAGCGTCCAATCAGTCCCACCGCCAGGCCGCCCAGCGCCGGTGCCAGTACCAGAACGATGCCACCCAGCAGCGGCAGCGGAACTGCGCCAGCGGTGCGCGTGACTACTTCGGCGGTGGCAGCGACGGCCCAGCGGAAAGCCACCGCCCCTAGACCCGCCGCCAGGCCGACTGCCAAGCCCAGCGCCATGAGCGTCACTTCCTCGGGCACCTGCCTCCTATCCAGAGCCCGGATCACGCGCCGGCCGCCGTTGCCTGCTGTTCCCATCACCCCCTCGGACACGGCGCTATCCCCACTCGCCGGTGGCCACCAGAATGGTGTTCTCACACTTTATCGGTTGTGACACTGCCTCTCCGCTGCCTATAATCACCTTGTGCAGCACACGATGAGCGACGCCAACAACACCGCCAGGCCGCCCGACCTGCCCCGCTGGGGTATTGGCGCTCGCGCTTGGCACCTGGGGAGGGTCGGCGCCACTGCTGTCTACATCGAGGCGAGCTGGCCCATCCTCGCGTTCCTGCTGGCCTGGACGCTGGCCTCCGGTCACGTCGCGGTGGATCAGCCCGGCTGGCCAGCCTGGCAGCGCTGGGGCGCCGGCCTCATCACCAGTGCGCTCTACTTCCTGCTGGTACTGCTTCAGGAGATCTCCTATCTGCGCGTGGCGGCCATGTTGGGCGAGAAACCCGACCGGTTGGTGCTCTACCCCTTCGGCCGCGCCTCTCAGGCAGGAGACCCTCCTCTCGGCACCGGTCCCGAGTTGCTGGTCACGCTGCTCGGCCCTCTGAGCGCAGTGGCCGTTTCTGCCCTGTGTTCTCTGGCCCAGCGCTGGGCCACGCCGGGGGTCCCTTTCGTGGCTGCCGTCTTCGAGTATAGCGCCTGGGCCGCCGGCCTCCAGGCCGTCTTCCGCCTGTTGCCCGGCTTGCCGCTGGATGGCGGCCGGCTGTTGCGGCTGGTGTGGTGGCGTCTCCGTAAGGACCTGCGCGGCGCCGGCCGCCTTGCGTCTCGCTCCGGCCAGACGCTGGCCTTCGCCCTCGTCGGCCTGGGGGCCTACTACCTGGTCCGCTCCGACTGGCTCAGCGGCCTCTGGCTTACCACCGCCGGCTGGCTCCTCCGCAACGCCGCCGTCTCCAGCCAGCGCCAGATTGTGGTGCGCGAGGTCATGGGCGACATCACCGCCGGCGGCATTATGGAGCGCGAGTTCATCACCGTGGTGCCGGGCCTGGACGTGCGCCAGTTCGTGAACCGCTATGTTGCCCTGCAGCACCAGCATGCCTTCCCGGTGCTCAACGGCGACCAGCTGGTCGGCATCGTTTCCGCCAGCGACCTGGCGCGCGTGGAGCCCGAGCAGTGGGGCCGGACCAGCGTCGCCGATATCATGACCCCGGCCGGTAACCTGATCACCGTCGGCCCGGAAGCAGACGGCAACGTCATCCTGCAGCGGCTTGCGCAGCGAGACCTGCACCAGCTGCCGGTGGTGCAGGGAGACCGTCTGGTGGGCCTGGTCAGCCGCAACGACGTGGTGCGCTACCTGCAGTGGCAGACGGACATGGGCATGTACAACTAGGGTTCCGGCGCTCTGCCGGCGTTCGATCACGGAGGACAGGAAAGAGGCGCGCTCATGATGAGCGCGCCTCTTGGCTGGAGCTTCAGGAACCGCTCTACCGGGCGTAGGGATCGGCGGCGTCGCGCAGGCCGTCGCCCACGAAGTTGAAGGCGAGCACCGCCAGGACGATGAAGCCGCCCGGGAGCAACAGCCACGGCGCCTGGGCCACGACCCTCAGTTTCTGCGCCTCGTTCAGGATGACACCCCAGCTCACTGCCGGTGGGCGCATGCCCACCCCCAGGAAGCTAAGCGACGTCTCGCCCAGGATCATTCCCGGGATGGAGAGCGTCAGGTTGGCGATCAGGTAGCTCAGGAAGGAAGGCACCAGGTGCCGCACGATGATGCGCATCTCGCCGGCACCGGCCAACCGGGCCGCCATAACGAAGTCCTCCTCACGGAGAGACAGGAAGCGTCCGCGCACCACGCGCGCCAGGCCCGTCCAGCCGATGAGCGAGAGGATCACCAGAATGGCGAAGTAGATCTTCACGGGCGACCAGTACACCGGCATGGCCGCCGCCAGCGCCATCCACAACGGGATCGTGGGGATGGACTGTAGGAACTCAATGATACGCTGCACCACCGTGTCGATGATCCCGCCGTAGTACCCCGAGACACCGCCGATAAGTACTCCCAACACCAGGGAGATGACCACTCCGACGAACCCAACGGAGAGCGAGATCCGCGACCCGTGAATGATGCGCGAGAGCATGTCCCGCCCCATCCGGTCACTGCCCAACAAGAACAGGGATCTCTCTTCTCCCTCCAGGCCGAACAGGTGCGTGTCGCCCTCGATCAGCCCGAACATCTCGTACGGATCGCCCTTCACGAGGAACTGGACGCTGTAACGGACGCTCGTGTCCTCGGTGTAGGTCTTGGTGAGCGTGCGCGCATCCACCTGCTGCTCCAGGCCGTACACGAATGGGCGCAGGCTGAAGTTGCCGTCGGCATCTACGAAGTGAATCACGCGAGGGGGCACGAACAGCAGCTTAGTGTTCTGTTTGTTGTGGTCGTAGGGCGCGAAGAAGTCGGCGAAGATGGCCACCACATAAAGGGCGACCAGGACCAGCACGCTGAAGACGGCCAGCTTGTGCTTGCGGAAGCGCCAGTACATCAGCTTCCACTGCGAGGCCACGAAGACGGTCGCGGTGTCTTCGCGATCCGCAGCTTCCTGCCAGGTTCCGTTATCCAGGTTCTGTTCGGTCATCGATCAGCCTCTCACTATCCTCATGGCCGCCGTTAGTCGCTCAGGCGAATGCGGGGGTCGAGAACGCCCAGGAGCACGTCCGAAACCAGCGTTCCCAAGATGGTCAACACGCTCAACAGCATCAGGAAGCTGCCCGCGAGGTACATGTCCTGGCTCATGAGGGCATGTAGCAAGATAGGACCGGTAGTGGGAAGGCCGAGCACGATGGAGATGATGGTGGTACCGGAGATGAGGCCAGGGAGCGACCAGCCCACGGTGCTGACGAAGGGGTTCAGCGCCACACGCACCGGGTACTTAATGATCACTCTCGATTCCTTCAGGCCCTTGGCGCGCCCCGTCACCACATATGGCTTGCGGAGCTCGTCCAGCATCATGGCCCGCATGGTGCGGATGAGGCCGGCGCTACCGAGCAAGCCCAGAATCAGCACCGGCGTCACGGAGTGCTTGAGGAGGTCGATCACCTTCCCCACGCTCCAGGCCGCCTCGCGATACTCAGGTGAAAAGAGCCCGGTGATGTTGGTGCCCGTCTGCACGAACACGTACCACATCAGGACGAGGGCTACCAGGAACTGAGGGATGGCCGCGCCTACGAAGGCGATGCCCGTGAAGAGGTAGTCGCCCACGCTGTACTGCTTGACGGCCGAGTACACCCCTACCGGGAAGGCGACGATCCAGTGGATGATCAAGCCCAGGAATGAGATGACGAACGTAAGCGCCATCGGCTCCTTAATGAGGTCCAGCACCGGCTTGTTCCACTCGAAGGACTGACCGAAGTCACCCTTGAGGAGGTTCCCCATCCATTTGGCATATTGGACGTAGACCGGCTGTCCCAGGCCGTAGCGGACCCTGAGGGACTCGATGGTAGCCTGGTCCACCGTCTCGCCCGTACTGCTGAGTCTCGCGATGTACGAGGTCAGCCAGTCTCCCGGGGGCAGCTGGATGATCACGAACGTCACAATCGAGACCGCTATCAGTGTCGGGATCATGTAGATCAGCCGACGGAGGATATACCTGAACATCCACTTCCCTCCCGAGGGGACTTGAAGTAGCTACCCTGCCCTAGCCCTCGCCCAAGAACCGGAGGGCATTGTCCCACAGTACCGCCTGCTTCTGGCTATCGTCGAGACCGGAAC
Source organism: Anaerolineae bacterium (assembly GCA_012719195.1). Classification (GTDB taxonomy): domain Bacteria; phylum Chloroflexota; class Anaerolineae; order DRVO01; family DRVO01; genus Ch71. Next base: position 6,157 of record JAAYAV010000419.1, read on the forward strand.
AGCGAACCCGCTCGAGGCACACATTAGCATATGACATGCCATGATTGCTGCCGTGCATGAGGCGGCGAGTGTACCCCTCTGCCGCCAGTTGTTCGAGTGCCAGCCCAGTCTCAAAGCCGGAAAGATCGAGGTACAGATTGGGGCACAGACTAAGCGCCGCGCGCACCTCATGCCACTGGCTGCGGTTGCCCCCCAGTGCGAGTACTCTCAGATCGGGGAACGACTGAGCGAACCCCTGCGCGTGCGCGACGCTTCCGCTCACCCAGGGAACACCCCGTACCGAGTTCAGCGACACCACCACCGGCCAGCCCTGCTCCCGGGCGACGCCCGCCAGAGACTCGGCGGCCGGTCCTGTCACCGGGTGGCGGAAGAACGCCGGCGCCAGACGCACCGCCCGGGTCCCCTGCTCCGCCCAGCGCGGCGCCAATTGCACCCAGCTCCCGCCGTCGTTCAGGTCCACCACCGGTACCGGGTGGAGGCGATCGGCGTGTCCGGCAACGGCGTCAAACAGGCTGCGGTTGCCGGCATCCGGTTCATGGATGCAAGCAGTCAGGTGCGACACTAGCCCGCGCTCGATGCCGAAGCGGTCCATGGCCCGCAACATCTCTGCGGCAGACTCTACGCCGATCGGGCGCCAGCCGAGCCGCCCTAGAATCAGGTTGGCGTCGAAAACGCTCACACTCGCTCACCCAGTAGGCGAAGGATGTTGCCCCCCAGGATCAGCTCGCGCTCCGGCTCACTGATCTCGGCCGCCCGTACCTGGGCCAGGCAATGCGATGGCTCGAGAAACGGGTTGTCGGTACCGTACACCACTCTCTGCGCACCCACCAGATCCACAAACGCCTCCACTCGACCAATGTCCGTGCAAGAGGCGCACACGTCGAGGAAGGTGTTGGGGACCGATGCCATGGTCTCGAGGCAGTCGGCCCAGGAGTATCCCCCCGAATGGCCGACGATGAAGCTCACCGCCGGGAACCGGCGAGCGGCGTTGACCAACTGCCCGACCTCGGCCGGGCTGAAGGTGTGCGCCAGGACGGGAACCAGGTACTCCTGTCCCTTGGCGTAGATGGGGTCGTAACGGCTGTCGTCGTAGTCGACGCTGTTGTGGGAGCGGTGGATCTTGATGCCCCGGAAGCCCTCGGAGCCCAGGTAGCGGTCCGCCTCCTGTAGCGAGGCCTCCCTTTCGCGTGGGCTGAGGACCACGAAGCCGAAGAGGCGGTCGGGGAACTGCCGCACTGCCTCCTGCGTGACTCGGTTGCCCGCCCGCATATCGCAGCGTAAGAAGCGGCTGGCCGAGGTGCAAGCGGCATCAACGCCGGCCCGATCCATCATGGCGATGGCATCGGCGACCGTCGGCCTAACCCCCTCCTCCGGCCAACTCACTCCCACATGGGCGTGGGCGTCAACGATCACGCAGTGCTCCTGCTGATACGGATCGAGGGCCGCGCCAATCGTACCGGCACGGCCCTCGTGCCACCCTAGCTTACTGCTGGCGGCGCCAGATCTGGAACGGCCAGGCGATGGCCTCATGGCGCAGACGATTCTCGCCTACCGCCTGATCAAGCACGTTGACGAGGTCGTTCTTCACCACACAGGGCAGGATGTCGATGGAGCAGGTGCCCACGATGTAGATCTCCTCGTTGTGCCGCTGGAGGATGCGCTGACCGTACTCGAGACGCTTAGCGTCGTCGGGCTCGGTCTTGAGCATCTCGTACCAGTCGATCATCTCCTTGATCTTGTCCGGCGGCTCCTTGCCGGCTGTCCCCTCCGACCGCTGCCAGAGGGCATAGTCAGAGGCCCAGTAGCAGTAGCTGCCGGTCGGAACGAACCACCCGGGATCGATCACCCAGAGGATCTTGGCGATGTCGTAGGAAGGCATGTCCATCTCGTTGCCGAGAGCCCGCTGAGACCAGAGCGAGCGCTCGATCTCGCGCGCCTGCGCATCCACGCCCACTTCCTGCCAGTACATGGCTACCTGGCTGAAGATGTCGATGGCCGGCACGCCCATTTCGCTGGGATAGGACTCCAGGATGACCGTGAAGCGCTGGCCATCGGGACGGAGACGGAAGCCGTCGCCATCGCGCTGGTCGAGGCCGGCGGCGTCGAGAAGCTCGTTCGCCTTCGCCGGGTCATACTCGATCGCGGTGGTGCCGAATCCTTCCATCCAGTTCGGGTCGCGCTCGTTGGCCACCGGGTTGCCGGGGGTGGCGAGGCTGAACCAGAAGAGGTCGTTCATCTCCTCGCGATTGATGGCCCACGAAAGCGCATGGCGGACCTCAGTGGTGGCCAGCACCGCCCGCTGGGCCTCATCGTTAGTGCTCTGGTTGATGTAGACGCAGGGGAAGGGACCACCGATCCACTGCTTGACCGTGTAGCCGCCGCTGTCCTCGTTCTCCGTGAGCAGCGAGTAGTTGGCGAACCCCATGTGCCGGTACTGCAGGTCCACCTCTCCGGCCACGGCCTTCATCAGGGCCACCTGACCGTCCTGGGCCAAGTCCGCCACCAGACGCTCGAAGTACGGCAGCTGCTTGCCCTCGGTGTCCACCTTCCAGTAGTACGGATTGCGCTCGGCCACAACCCGGTCGGCGGGCGGAGCCACGGTGAGCATCCACGGCGACATGGTCGGCCGCTCGGTGTTCAGTCCCTGGTTGGCGCGGTCGGCGAACAACTGGTACCAGAACTCGAACTGAGCCTCTTCCGTCTTGGCGGCCAGTTCGTCGGCATCGGCGTAGTCCGGGTGGAACTGCTGCAGGTAGTGCTTGGGCACGATGATGCCGTCGCCCACGTAGGACATGTAGTCCAGCAGGATGCCGTAGGGCTGAGCGAACTTGAACCGGACGGTGTAGTCGTCCACCTTCTCCATAACGGCCGGCTCGCCGCCCACCATGAGCCAGGCGGGGAACGTCGGCGTCAGCTCAGCGTTGAGGGCGATGGCCTCGTACCAGAAGAGAAGGTCGTCGGCGGTGAAAGGCTCACCATCAGACCAGCGGGCGCCCTTGATGAGGTGGAAGGTGTACTCGGTACCATCCTCGCTCACGTCCCAATTGGTGGCCAGGTTGGGCACGACCTCGATACCGCCGGTGCGGTTGTCGAAGCGGGTGAGGCTCTCCATTAGCATCATGGTGTAGGCGTAGGCGTCAGTCGGGCCGGTGAATACACGGTGTAGATCGTCGGAGTACTCGCCCGCTTCCTGGAAGGGCACCACCACGAGCGGGTCTGCCGGCAGGCGCTCTTCTACGGGGGGCAACTCGCCGGCGCTCACCTTGGCGGCCATGCTCGGGGCCTCGCCGAACTTCGACTCCGGAGCCGCCGGCTCGGCCGGAGCAGCCGTGGCTGCCGGGGCCGTCGTGGCTTGGGGAGCGGCGGTGGCTGCGGGCGGTTCAGCCGGAGCAGTGGTAGGTGCGGCACCGCCGCCGCACGCCACCATCGTCGCTGTTGCCGTCGCTAAGCCAGCCGTGCGAACAAAAGCTCGTCGAGTAAGCAGGCTATCTGCCATCTGCGATTCTCCCAGTTGTGGAGTACGGTGTAGTGCGTCGAGAGCGAAGCTATTAGAGCACACGTTCGCGGGCATTGTCAACTGACCTCGCCCGGTACCGCCTCCCAACCGGAGCCCCCCACGACCGTCCGGACAAGCAGAAGGGGCCGCGGGGGCATTCCCCGCGGCCCCGATGTAGCGACGACTTAGGCGATTACGACTGGCGACGGAACAACTGGAACGGCCAGGACAAGCCCTCATGGTAAGTACGATACTCGGCCGGCGCCGCCATGGGCACGTTGCCGATATCGTTCTTCACGATCATGGGCTGGATGTCGATGGAGCACACGCCGAGGACGTAGATGTTCTCGTTGTGGCGATCCAGGATCCTCCGGCCGAGCTCGGTGCGCTTGTCGCGATCGGGCTCTTCCTTGAGTTGCACGTACCAGTCGATGATCTCCTTGATATCGTCCGGCGGCTCCATGCCCACCTCCGGGTTGAGCGCCCAGGTGGCGTAGAAGGGCGCCCAGTAGCACCAGCCATAGGGCACGAACCACCCGGGGTCCAGGATCCACAGGATCTTGGCGATATCGTAGGAGGGCATCATGGACTCATTGGCATAGGCGCGCGTCCCCCACAGGGACCGCTCGATCTCGCTGGCCTGCGCGTCAACCCCTACGGCCTGCCAGTAGCCGGCCAACTGCGAGAAGATGTCGATCACGGGCACACCCATCTCGCTCGGATAGCACTCCATAATGACGGTCAGGCGCTGGCCGTCCGGCCGAAGGCGGAACCCATCGCCATCGCGCTGGTCCAGGCCCATGCCGTCCAGGAGCTCATTGGCCTTGTCGGGGTCGTACTCGGTGGCCGTGGTTCCGTAGCCTTCCTGGTAGAACTCGTCGCGCGTGCTGCCCACCGGGTTGCCCGGCGTCGCCAGACCGAACCAGAAGAGATCGTTGCACTCATCCCGGTTGACGGCGTACGAGAGGGCGTGACGGAAGTCCTTCTGATGGAAGACCTCACGGATGGCGTCGTCGCCGAAGCTTTGGTTGATGTACACGCAAGGGAACGGCCCGCCGATCCACCGGCGCACCTTGTAGTTCCCCGTCTCCTCGTTCTCCGTGAGAAGCGAGTAGTTGGCGAAGCCCATGTGCCGGTACTGCATGTCCACTTCGCCGGCGATGGTCTTCATCATGATCACTTCGTTGTTCTCGCCCAGGTCCACCACGACACGCTCGAAGTACGGCAGCTGCTGCCCGGCCGTGTCCACCTTCCAGTAGTACGGGTTGCGGACGCTGGTCATGCGCTGAGACGGGAACGGGACGTCCACCTTCCAAGCCCAGAGCACTGGGCAGTCCGGGTTGTTCATGGTATCGCTCTTGTTGGCGAAGAGCTGGTACCAGAACTCGAACTCGGCCTCCTCGACCTTGGCCGCCAGCTCGTCCGCGTCGGCGTAGTTGGGGTGGAACTGCTGCAGGTAGTGCTTCGGGGCGATGATGGCCGGCCCCTGGAAGGCAAGGAACTCGATCAGGATGCCGTAGGGAGCAGCGAACTTGAAGGTGACAGTGTAGTCGTCCACCTTCTCGATCACCACCGGCTCATCACCCACGACCAGCCAGGCAGGGAAGGTCGGGGTGAGTTCCTCGTTCAGCGCCACGTCCTCATACCAGAATACAATGTCATCGGCCGTGAACGGCTCACCATCCGACCAGCGCAGGCCCTCACGCATATGGAAGGTGTAGGTGGCGCCATCGTCGCTGACATCCCAGCTCTTGACGAGGTTGGGGATCGCCTTGAGCTCGTCGCCATGGTAATCCCAACGGGTGAAGGCTTCGTAGAGCAGCGTGCGGTGGCCGGTCAGGTCGCCGGGGCCGGTGAGGACGCGGTGCAGGTCCTCGGAATAGACGCCCACTTCCTCGAACGGTTCAACAATCACCGGTTCGACGGGCAGGCGTTCCTCCACCGGAGGCAACTCGCCGGCCGCTACCTTCGCCGCCAGGCTCGGGGCCTCGGCGTACTTGCTGGCCGGAGCTTCCGGGGCCGTGGTGGCAGCGGGAGCCGCCGTCGCCTCCGGAGCAGCCGTTGCGGCGGGGGCGGTCGTTGCTGCCGGAGCAGCAGTGGGTTCGGCCGGGGCGGCCGGGGCCGCAGTGGGCTCCGCTCCGCCGCCACAAGCGGCCATAGCGGCCGCCGTGGTAGCCAGGCCGGCGGTGCGGATGAACGATCGTCGACTGAGCAAGCTTTCGGCCATCTCTCTCTCCTCCGTTGATCAAGCGCGGAACCCGAACAGCCACCCCTATCTTGATACATTTCCCTACCCCCTGTCAACGGGCAGTTGGGCTCCGTTGGCCACGGAGATGGCCGAACGCGCATCGCGCACGCGGCGCAAGGCCGCCGTCACCGCCCTTCGAGCGCCCAGTTCGGTTGACTGGCGCACGCTAGGGGCGTACGGTCCACCGGTACCGCACCATGACGGGAGGTAGCCGTGGTTGTCGATGTTCACACTCACATTGGTCAGCTGTATGGCCTTTACACCATTGACGAAGGTCAGCCCATCACTTGGGAGGAGATCCTCGCTCGGCTGGACACCGAAGGAGTAGACAAAGCGGTTCTACTGCCCAGCGGCGTCTCGCCCGAGGCCATCACCTTCCCCTCGCTGATCTACTCGCCCAGCATGTCCGTTCGCGACCAGTTCCTGGGCGCTGCCCGCTATCCCGATCGCCTCATTCCCTTCGGCGATCTCGACCCGCGCTGGCTCGGCAACAAGCCCACCGCCGACTTCCGGCCTCTCCTGGGTTGGTTCGTTGACCACGGTGCCCGCGGGATAGGTGAGATCACCGCCAACATACCCGCCGACGACGAGCGCACCATCAACCTGTTCCGCCAGATCGGGGATATGGGGCTGCCGGTCCTAATCCACAACGTCGGCTTCGGGGCGGGCACCTACGGCCTCCAGGACGACCCGGGCATGCCCAGGCTGGAGCGCTTGCTCCAGGAAGCGCCGGAAACCGCGATCATCGGCCACGGTCAGGGCTTCTGGTCCGAGATCGCGGCCGGCCTCACCGCCGAGGAGAAGATGGGCTACCCGAAGGGACCAGTGGCAGCCGAAGGAGCCCTGCCGCGCCTGTTGCGCACCTACCCCAACCTCTACGGGGACATCTCCGCCAACAGCGGCTTCAACGCCCTCAACCGGTCGCCCGAACTCGGCATCGGGCTGCTGGAGGAACTGCAGGACAAGATGATGTTCGGCACCGACCACACGTTCGGCCGTCGCGACCTGAAGATGCCGCATTTGGGCTGGCTGAAGGGGCTGAAGGCAGAAGGGAAGCTGAGCGCCGAAGCCTACGAGAAGATAGTTGGGGGCAACATCCTGCGCGTGCTGGGCCCAAAGTAGCGGGGGCGGCGCTGAGAGGGCCCTCACCCACCCCCTGCCCCCTCCCTCTCCCATAGGATGGGTGAGGGAAGGGGTGGCACCTGCTTCTAGTCACATCCGGCTCCCCCTCTCCCGCTTCGTGGGAGAGGGGGCCAGGGGTTTCGCTTCCCGGAACGCCGAGGGGTGAGGGCCTTTCTCGCCTACTCGTCCCAGCGCGGAATGGCGATGGGGGCGCCGCCCTTGACGGCGCTCTCGTGGGCGCAGAGTCCGGGCACGGTCATGTTCCAGCCCAGCTCGATGTCAATGGGTGGCTTCGTGTCCTCGACGATGGA
>JAAYAV010000420.1 GCA_012719195.1 Anaerolineae bacterium
CACCGGGAGGTTGAGTCCGTAGCTGCCCACACCCATGACTGCGGCTACGGACAGCGCGATCAGTGCCGCCCTCGCACTACTCTGACGCAGCAGGAGCATGAGGGCGACGACCGTCAGCAGCGGCAGTCCTGCCAGGATCACGCTGCCCTCCATGCGCTCACTCCCCCCTCCGGCCCGCCTCCGACGCCAGCAGCGCGGTCCTTAGTCATGCGAATAACGATGGGTTGTGACAGTACGCGATAGGCAACACCCGTGGCCGAGAGACCACGGGTGCATTTGTTAGCTAATCGTCGCAGCCAGACCGTTGTCTGGCGCGCCCTACCGCAGGATCTAGGCGCGGTGCGGCCGTCCTACCTCGAATACGGGTCGGCGGCGTCGCGCAGACCATCTCCCAGGAAGTTGAAAGCGAGCACCGCCACTACCACCGCGAAGCCCGGGTAGAGCAGCCACGGTGCTTCGTTTAGCACCCGGATCGCCTGCGCCTCTTTGAGCAAGACGCCCCAGCTGATGGCCGGAGGCTGGAGGCCCAGCCCAATGAACGACAGGCTGGTCTCGCCCAGGATCATGCCCGGGATGGACAAGCTCAGCGAAGCGATGAGGTGGCTGGTGAAGGAGGGTACCAGGTGCCGGAAGACGATTCTCAGCTCGTTGGCGCCCAGCAGCCGGGCCGCCATCACGAAGTCCTCTTCGCGCAGTGACATGAACTTGCTGCGTACCACTCGCGCCAGGCCCGTCCAGCCGAGCAGCGAGAGGATCACCACGATTGCGAAGTAGGTCTTGGTGACCGACCAGGTGGGAGGAAGCGCGGCGCTGAATCCCATCCACAGCGGCAAGGTGGGCACGGACATCAGGAACTCGATGATACGCTGGACAATGACGTCCACGGTGCCGCCGTAGTAGCCCGATATGCCGCCGAGCAGGATGCCGAGGACGAAGGAGATGGCGATACCCAGCAGACCCACGGAAAGCGAGATCCGGCCGCCGAAGATCAGGCGGGAGACCATATCGCGCCCCTGTTTGTCCGTTCCAAGGAAGAAGGCGCTCCCGCCCTCGTCGGTGCCGAACAGGTGCAGGTCCGTCTCGAACAGCCCCCAGAGCTTGTAGGGGTCTCCGTGGGTGAAGAAGCGGATGGGGTACTTGGTGGAGTAGTCTATCTCATAGTCCACTCGCAGTGTTTCCATGTTGAGAGTACCGGTGTACCCGTAGGTGAAGGGACGGAGACCGAAGCCGCCCTCCTCGTCCACGAATCGGAGCGGCTGCGGAGGCGCGTAGATGTAGTTCTTGTCGCTGCGAGTCGCGTCATAGGGCGCGAAGAACTCGGCGAACGCCACTATCACGTACAGCACTATAAGCACGCCGGATGAGATGAGAGCCAGCTTATGCTTGCGGAAGCGCCACCAGATCAGCTTCCACTGCGAAGCTACAAAGATCGTCTCCGCTGCTACTTCCTCGCCTGGGGCAGTCTCCAGATCATTGACTGCCTGGGTGACTCGCTCTTCCACCTACACCGACTCCTTGATCCGGGGATCGACCAGCGCCAGCAGGAGATCCGATATCAGGGTACCGATAACGGTTAGGGCACTGAGAATGAGCACGATGCTGCCGGCTAGGAACATGTCCTGGTTCAGCAGCGCCCCCAGGAAGATCGGGGACAGCGTGGGGATGCCCAGAACGAATGAAGTCAGCAGCTCGCCGGCAAACAGCCCGGGCAGCATCCACCCGATGGTGGAGACCGAAGGGATCATCGCGACACGGAACGGGTACTTGAAGAGCAGTCGTGTTTCCGTCAGCCCCTTGGCGCGGGCGGTAAGAGTGTACGGCTTGCGTATCTCGTCAAGCAGGTTGGCGCGGATGGTACGGATGAGCCCGGCGGTGCCGGCCGTTCCCGTAATGAGCGCCGGAATCCAGAGGTGTTTGAGCAAGTCGATCACCCTGCCGAAGCTCCAGGGCGCCATCAAGTACTCGGGTGAGAAAAGCCCCACGATCACTTGGCCCGTCGCGTTGAAGTAGTACCATAGAGCCAGTAGGGCCAGCAGGAAGTTGGGCACGGCCAACCCAACGAAACCCAGGAAGGTGGCGATGTAGTCCGGCACGGAGTACTGGTTGGTCGCCGAGTAGACCCCGATCGGTAAGCCGATCAGCCACACGAACACCACCGAGACAAGGGAGATGCTGAAGCTCCATGGTAATCGATCCGCGATCAGCACCCGCACCGGCTTGTTCCACTGTAGGGAGCGACCGAGGTCACCCTCCAGCACGCCGCCGATCCACTTGGCATACTGGACGTACACCGGCTGGCCGAGACCGTACCGCGCTCGCAGAGCGTCTACCTCGGACTGATCGACCAGCTCGCCCATGGCGGCAAGCTGTGCCACGTACGAGGTGACGAAGTCCCCCGGAGGCAGCTGAATGATCACGAAAGATATGATGGACACGACAAAGAGCGTGACCAGCATGTAGGCGAAACGCCGTACGATGTACCGGAACATCGACATCCCCCAGGTTGGTTTGCCTAGATGCGTGGAGGGAAGACCAGCTTCCCTCCACATGACTCGCCGCAGTATAGCGGTGTAGCACCCCGCCTGCCAGGTTTGGCAACTAGGCCTTGAACATCGCTGCCGGAGTGTACACTATCGTGGGCTCCCATCCCACCGGCTCGTCGATGGGCATGTTGTGGATGTCGTTCTTGATGAGGCCGAAGCGCCCGATGGCGGGCTCGCCCAGCATTCCCAGCATCCACAGGTTCTCGGCATGGAGCTTCAGCGCCTGGTCATACATCGAGTTGCGCTTGTCGGCATCGGCCTCGGCCAGGATCTGATCGTACAGCCCCTGCAGTTCCTGGATCTCCGCCGGAGGCTCCTCGCCTTCGGCGCCACCGCTCGCGTACCAGAGCGACCAGGCCGGAGCCCAGTCCTCGTTGGCCGTCACAGCGAAGGTCGGCCGTGTGATCGGGGAGTTACCCGGCCATCCGTGGTTGGCGATGTAGGACATGACGTCATAGTCGAGCGTATCGTTGATCGTGGACCACAGCTGGCTCTCGGTGGGGTTCACGATCATCTCCACACCCACGGCCTGCCAGTAGTCCTTGATCAGCCCCTGCATCTCAACGTTCTCGGCTGGCCACGGGGTGAACACGAGGTTGACAACGCTCAGGCGGCTGCCATCGGAGCGCAGCCGGAATCCTTCGCCGTCCCGTTCCGTGAGTCCGATCTCGTCCAGCAACTGATTGGCCATGTCCGGATCGTACTGGGCGTACATGGTGCCATACTCAGCCTTGTACCAGGGGCTGTCCACGGAAGCAGTGACGTTCCCAGGGGTGGCCTGGCCCCGGAACAGCAGGGCATTGAGCTCGTCGCGGTCTACCGCCACCGACAGCGCGATGCGGAAGTCGAGTGTGTTGAAGAGCTCGTTGAGTACCGGGTCCTTGTGGTAGAAGTTGAAGAAGATGGCGCCATAGTTGCTCCCCACGTTCTTCACCAGGAAGATCCGGTAGTTGCCCTTCTCTTCGTTCTCCTTGACGACCGGGTAGTTGGCGAGCCCGCCCACGCGGCGGGACTGGTAGTCGGCGTCGCCCGCGATTGCCTTCAGGAGGAGAGCCTCCACGTCCGGCAGCAGAGTCCGCTCTAGGCGATCAAGATAGGGCAACTGATTGCCCTCAGCATCCACCTTCCAGTAGTACGGATTGCGCTCCCAGATCTGGACCGGCTGGTCCTGAAGGTTGGTCGGGGTCCAGGCAATGATCTCGGGCGTACCGGGGTTATTGAAGGTGGAGGTCCTGGCGGAGTAGAGGTCGGTCCAGGTGGTGAAGCCCTCGCTATCCATGGCGGCCTGGAGGTCGGCCTCGTCGGCAAAGGAGGCGTGGAAGTCCTGGAGGAAGTGGCCCGGCGCCCACATCACCATGCTCGGGATGAACTCCTCGAACGCGCCGTAGGGCTCAGCGAAGGTGATGCTGAACGAGTAGTCGTCCACTTTCTCGAAGACGGCCAGTTCGCCTGCCCGCTTGAGGTTGCTCGGCTTGGTGGGCGAGAGCTCGTCGTTCAGGACGACATTCTCGTACCACCACATGACGTCGTTGGCCGTGAAGGGCGCGCCGTCACTCCAGCGCATCCCTTCGCGCAGCTGGAACGTCACCGTCTTGCCTTCGTTCGACCACTCCCACCCACTGGCCAGATTGGGCACCACCGTGCCGTAGTCGGTGCTGTGACGACCGAGGGGTTCGCGCAGGAGGTACCAGTTCTGTGACTGGTCACCCGAGCCGATGTGCAACTGCTTCCACACACCGCCGAAAGCGCCGATCTCCTCGGCCTCTACGACCATGGGCTCTTTCGGGAGACGCTCGTCGACCGGAGGAAGGGTGCCGGCCGCGACCATTTCCGCAAGAGCCGGAGCCTCCTTGAAGCGACCTTCGGCGACGGGCGCCGCTGGCGCCGCCGTTGCCTCTGCCGCCGCCGGCTCCTGCGTGGGCTCGACGACTGCGGCTGGGGCCGGTGTCCCCGCGCAGGCTGCAGCCACCGTGGCAGCGGTTGCGATGCCGGCGATGCAAATGAACCGTCGTCTGTTCAGGCGTGCCATATCCTCTACTCCTTCGTGAGAATGTGTCTGGCCCCGGGTCGACTCCACCAGCGGCACCTCGGGCGTGACCGGCTCACCTGTACCGGACACCGTCCATCATCTGTAGCAGGAATTCGGTGGTGTAGTCGCCTCGGGCCAGCTCAGCGGCCTGAAGACGGTCGCTCTCACGAACGACTATCGACTGACCAAATTGTAGTGCCACCGTCAGCCTGCCGCAAGAGCATCAGGCCCCTGGGGACGGCTGGCTGGCACGGCAATTGCGGCTGACCATAGGCATGAAGACCGCCGAGCCGCCAGTCAGCGGGTCCGCTCCGCCGTCACCGGCGCCGGGGCGCCACTCCCCCAGCATCGAAGACGCTATCCAATCGTACCTTGGTCGAAGCAGCCTGGAACCCAACACCCGTCGCACTTACGGCAATGGCCTGGCTTCGTGGCTTTCGTTCCTCTCGGGTACCAAGGAAGGGAACTCGGAAGCGCCGGCACTCGAGGATCTCCAGGAGAGCCTCCTGGAGGATTTCCGCCACTACCTCGGCGAGAGGGGCTACTCCCGCTTCACCGTCCGCACCTACATGGCCGCCTTGGGCGGCTTCGTCGACTACCTGCTGGTCCACGATCTTCTGCCGCCCACTTTCTCGCTGGAGAAGGCGCGCGCTCGGCTTCGCCAGGGTCGGCGGGGAACCCCCTACCCTGCTCCCGTTCCCGACCCTGCCCTCCCCCTGATCCTACGCTACTACGACGAGCAGGCTCCGCCCAACGGCGACTCTGCCGCCGAACGGCAGGCTCGGCTGGTGCTCCTGCGGAGCCGCGCCCTGGTCCACACCCTCTATTCCACCGCCGGCCGGATCGCCGAGGTGCACTCACTCGACCGACGGGACGTGGCCGACGGGCGGCTGTCCGAGGTCGTGGTGATGGGCAAGGGTGGCAAGCAGCGGTTCATCTACCTCACCCGGCTGGCGGGGAAAGCCATTCGCGACTACGTGACAGCAAGGCAGGACACCCATCAGCCCTTGTTCGTCTCCCACGGTCGGTCCTACGGAAGGCGCCTGAGCAAGGTCAGCATCTGGCAGACAGTGAAGCGAGCGGCGCAAGCGCTCCACATGGACGTCTCTCCACACGACTTCCGCCACTTCCGGGCCCGCCAGATGCTCGATGAGGGGGCGCCGCTGGAGGCCATCCAGGAGATTCTGGGGCACTCCGACATCAGCACCACCCGCAAGGTCTACGCCATCTACTCCCGGCAGTCGGTGCGGGAGATCTTCTCCCGAACTACCCTCACTCCGGACGAAGCTCTCGATCACGTGGACCCCGAGTCGCTATCGTCGCGCTGACGCCCCCGGGGGCCTTCCTCGTCGGCCCCGTTTTGGACGGCCCGCCAGGCAACAGCTAGACTCATCTGCGATCGACTAGTACTCAGTGCCGCTGCCGGGAGCCCCGGGCGGCGCCTGACCTGGGAGGGTAGCCATGGAACTGGCCATCATCGGCTTGGGACGGATGGGAGCGAACATAGCGAGGCGGTTGGCGCGCGCAGGGCACCGAGTGGTGGCCTACAACCGCACCACCGCGCGTGCCCTCGAGTTGGCGCAGGAGCAAGCCGGCGTCGTCGCGGCCGAGTCGCTGCCGGAGCTCCAGACGCTCCTGGCCGCTCCCCGGGCGGTCTGGGTGATGGTACCAGCCGGAGAGGCTACGGAGGACATGGTGGACCAGCTACTCCACCTCCTTAGCCCGGGCGACACCATCATCGACGGGGGCAACTCCAACTACCAGGACACCATTCGCCGGGGAGAGAAGGTGGCTGCGGCCGGACTCGAGTACGTTGACATCGGGACCAGCGGCGGGATCTGGGGCTTGGACAACGGCTATAGCCTGATGGTCGGCGGCAGCGATGCAGCCGTGGCTAGGCTGCGCCCCGCGCTCGAGTGCCTGGCCCCGGCGCCAGAGCGTGGCTGGGGTCACGTTGGCCCTTCCGGCTCCGGTCACTTCGTCAAGATGGTTCACAACGGCATCGAGTACGGCATGATGCAGGCCTTCGCCGAGGGCTTTGAAGTCCTGCACGCGAAGAAAGAGTTCGGGCTTGATCTGCACCAGGTGGCCCAGATCTGGCAGGACGGCAGCGTAGTCCGCTCTTGGCTGCTGGATCTCATCGCCGCCGGGCTCGAGGACGGCCAGGAGCTCGAGGGCATCGAGGGGTGGGTGGCTGACTCGGGTGAGGGGCGCTGGACGGTCAAGGAGGCAATGGACCTGGACGTACCGGCGCCAGTGATCACCCTTTCACTGCTGATGCGCTTCGTGAGCCGTCAGGATGAGAGCTACGGCGCCAAGCTGCTGGCGGTCATGCGCAACCAGTTCGGCGGCCATGCTGTGAAGTCCAGTGACGGCGGCTAAGCCGGTAGCCTCGGAATCCGCCAGAGACTAGAGGGAGTGTTCGTAGAGCATGCCTGACCGGCGCGCCCAACCAACTGTGGTCGTGATATTCGGAGCCTCCGGTGACCTCACCCGGCGCAAGATCGTCCCCGCCCTGCACAGCTTGCGCTGCGCGGGCGAGTTGCCGGCGTTCTGCCGGCTGGTGGGCGTGGCCCGCTCCCCCATGTCCGATGACGAGTTCCGACAGAGCCTCCTCAGCGGCGTCGAGGACTACTCCCGCCTCCGGCCCGACCTGTGCGGCACGTGGCCGAGCTTTGCCGGGAAGCACACCTATCTGAGGGGCGACTACGACGACCCGGACACCTACCGCCGCCTGGGCCAGCTTCTCCACGACCTGAGCGCCGACTGCCCTCGCGGGCGAGGCTATCTGTTCTACCTGGCCACCCCGCCCAGCCTCTTCGGCACTATCGTCCAGCGGCTGGGCGAGGCGGGGCTGAATCAGCTCTCGGAGGGGTGGACGGGAGTGGTGGTCGAGAAGCCCTTTGGGCACGACCTGGAATCGGCCCGCGACCTGAACCGGCAGCTGCACGCCGTCTTCCCCGAGGAGAGCATCTTCCGCATCGACCACTACCTGGGCAAAGAGACGGTGCAGAACATCCTCACCTTCCGCTTCGCCAATGCCATCTTCGAGCCCCTCTGGAACCGACGCTACATAGCCAACGTGCAGATCACCGCGGCCGAGAGCATAGGCGTAGGAAGCCGAGGCCAGTACTATGACGGTTCCGGTGTGGTGCGGGACATGCTGCAGAACCACCTCATGCAGCTTCTGTCGCTGCTCGCCATGGAGCCGCCGGCGCGCTGGGACGCTAAGCTGCTGCGCGACGAGAAGGTGAAGGTTCTGGGAGCTATCGATCCGCCGCAACTGGAGGACGTTGTCTTCGGCCAGTATCAAGGCTACCGCGAAGAGCCCGGGGTCTCACCCCGGTCGACCACGCCTACCTTCGTGGCTGCCCGCCTGAACGTGGACAACTGGCGCTGGCAAGGGGTGCCGTTTTACCTGCGAACCGGCAAGCACCTGGCGGCCAAATGCACCGAGCTCAGCCTCGAGTTCCGCGAGGTGCCGCACCTCTTCCTGCCCAGCAAACACAATCCGCGCAACCGGCTGACACTGCGCATCCAGCCCGACGAAGGCATTCACCTGCACTTCCAGACCAAGGCTCCCGGCTCCGGCATGCAGACCTCGCCGGTAGACATGTCATTCCACTACGAGTCTGAGTTCGGGGAGCGGGCCCTGGCCGATGCCTACGAGCGGTTGCTGCTGGACGCCATCGGTGGCGATCCCTCGCTGTTCGCCCGCAGTGACGAGATCGAACGTTCGTGGGAGTTGGTGGCTCCGCTCCTCGGCGGCCAGGAGGATGGCCCGGTTCCGGAAGCCTACCAGTGTGGCACCTGGGGGCCGGCCGCATCGGACGAGCTTGTGGGGCATGATCGCTTCCGCTGGCGGCATGACTGCGGCCGCAGCCAAGCACCGGCGTGCGAACTGCCCGCCGAGGACTAGCCCCGACTGCACCCGCACGCCGGTCTCACGAATGCGGTTGGGTATCGAAGTCGTCTACGACTGGTCGAGGCGCTCGGCCAGTTCCGCGGTCTGCTCCGGCTTCACCTTGTACTTCGCTTCCAGCACGACCCCATGCTCGTCCACAGCGAAGTGGCTGCGGATGATGCCCTGCCTCTCCTGCCCGAACATGGTCTTTGGGCCCCAGGCGCGGTAAGCCTCCGCTACCGCATGGTCGGGGTCCGACAGCAGGATGAACGGGAGACGGTGGTCTTCGCGGAACTTCGCCAGGGCCTTGGGTGCATCGGGGCTGATCCCGATCACAGCGATGTCGTTCACCTTTATCCGCGGGTACAGGTCGCGGATGGAGCAGGCCTGGCGGGTGCAGCCCGACGTGCCTGCCTTCGGGTAGAAGTAGATGACCACCTTCTTGCCGATAAGGTCGGCGAGGCTCACTTGCTCGCCGCTATCCGAAGTCAACGTGAACTCGGGAGCTTTGTCACCTTTCTGCAACATCTGTACATCCTCCTTTGACGGCTACACAACGGCAACATTCTACCACAGCGATACGCTGGCGCGACCGCTGGGCGGTCCTATACTGGTCGCCAGAAGACGGTTTTCGTCGTACTATCGGACTTGTGGTGCGGATTCTAGAGTTGCGGCTGTTAGTCAAGGAGGTGACCGATGGACGCCCGGCACCGTGGGAGGGACGTATCCTTACCCGTTACGCTCATCCTGGTGGGATTGCTCGCCCTGTGGCTGAGAGGCCGGGAGGGCGACTGGACCCTCTGGCGTTTGCTGCTCCTCCTGATTCCCGTGTTCGTGCTCTCCGCCGGAGTGAACCTCGCGGCCGAGCATCGCCGTATGGCCGCTGCTGTGGCCGTCTCTGCGGCCGGCATCGCGCTGCTGGCGCAGGGGCTCGGTCTGGTGGACTGGTCTGCTTGGGGAGTGGTCGCCAAGGCTTGGCCGCTAGCCGTCGTGGCCCTAGGCCTGGACCTGGTCCTGGACCGCACTTCGTGGCCCCGGCTCCTTCTGGCTTCGCTGGCAGGAGTGGCCATCGTCGTGGGGGCGGTGCTTCTGCTCGGGGTGGAGAAACCCGCGGTGGCGTCTGCCTCCGCCCGTCACCTATCCCATGCCACCGGGGAGGCCAAGACGGCCACGATCACCCTCCGGCCCGCCCTGGGTTCCCTCGAGCTGACTGCGGCGACCGAGCCCGCTTCGCTGCTGGAGCTGGACGTCTCACCCGACCCGGGCGACAGCGTGGTGGAGAGCTTTGAGGTGGATGGCGACCGGGCGCTAGTGGAGGTACGGCTCTCAGACGGCGTGTCGCGGACCTGGCCCGGCCTGGTTGGTCGCATGCCTCGCTGGGAGGGGCGCCTGGCCACCGGCGTGGTGCTGAGTCTGCACGTCGACATTGGCGTCGGTTCCTGCAACCTGGACCTGACCGATGTGGAAGTGCACAACCTTGAGGTGAAGCTGGGGCTTGGGGAGTGCACCGTCCACCTGCCGCCGGTGCCGGACCTGCTGGCCAAGATTGACTCCGGCATCGGCCAGACCACTCTTGTGCTGCCGGAGGCGATGGAGGCACGGGTCCGGCTTGACACCGGGCTGGCCACCACCACCATCGACGACGACCTCAGCCGCGTTGAGGACGAGGTCTTCACGCCCGGCTACTCTCAGGCCACGTCGCGTGCGGAGATCCGGCTCGACCAGGGAATCGGCTCAGTGGTGATAAGCCGCAGATGAGAGGCGGCAGATCCAGCGGCGGCCATACGCGGCGTCGGCAACCCCGGTGGCTGGCATCGCTGCTGCTGAACGGGTTGCTGCTGTTGGCCGTCTTCGCTCCGAGTTGTGCCCCCAGGGTGGAGCCCGGATACGATGAGCGCGTTCGTCAGGCGGTCGGCGACCGCGCTTTCGAGCTGGTGCGCTATGAGATCACCGTCGCGGCCAAAGAGGTGCTGGGACGAGCGACGATTCGAGTGTCAGACGCCGCCGGCGCGGAGTCGCGCGGCCTCGTGCTGCGGTACCTTGAGACGGCTCACCTCCTATCCCGGACCCGCGATGAAGCGGAGGCACTGACGGCGGCAGGAGGCTCGCCCCAAGAGGTGGCGCGGCTGGAACGTCGAGTCACGGCCCTACGTGAGCGTCAGGCCGCGATCGCCCCCACGGTAGAGCGGATCATCGAGTCCCAGGTGGCGGCGGTGCTCGCCGACGAGGACCTTGGCTGGCTGGGCACGCCCCTGCCGCCGCCTGCGTTCGACTTCACCGAAACTCCCACCTACCTGGTGCTCTCGCCTCGCGATGAGATTCGCACCCGCCTGGGGATCTACCTGCAGCCCGGTCTCTCCATCCGCGAGCGAGAGGAGCTGGAGGCGACCCTGGAGGCAGAACTCGATAACACCAGCGCGCTGGTCGCCGGGACCGGTGGCTTCTCTACTTGGCCCGCCATGATGGTAGACACGGCCGGGCTCGAGTGGAGCTTGTCCACCGTCGCGCACGAGTGGGTGCATGTCTATCTGGCGCTGTTTCCGTTGGGACGTGCCTACCTGGACGACTCCAACATGACGGCCATCAACGAGACGGTAGCCACCTTGGTGGGCGACGAGGTGGGCGCCAGGGCGCTGCGTCGCTTCTACCCCGACCTGGTGACCGAAGCGGCTGCGCCCCACTCGGAGACGCCGCCGGATAGGGACGGTCAGCCGCCCGAGTTCGACTTCCGCGAGGAGATGCGCCGCACGCGTGCCCAGGTAGATGAGCTACTGGCCGCAGGGCGGGTGGAGGAGGCGGAGCAGTACATGGAGGCGCGGCGCCTGATCTTCGTGGAGAATGGGCACAACATCAGGCGTCTCAACCAAGCCTACTTCGCTTTCCATGGCTCCTACCGCACCGGGCCGGCCGCTCCCTCCGAAGATCCCATCCTGCCACGGTTGGAACGCCTTCGCGCCGAGTCGGGCAGCCTGGGGGAGTTCGTCGCCCAAGTGCGGGGTCTGTCCCGCTTCGAGGAGCTACTGGCGCTGGTGCCTGAGGCGTGACGGGCGCCGAGATACGCTTCGATCCCCTACTGGTGCCCGGCACGCTGCTGGAGCGATCCAATCGGTTCCTGGCGCGTGTAAGGCTGGGATCGGGGGCCGTCCCCGTTCACGTGCCCAGTTCTGGCCGCCTGCGCGAGTTGCTTGTCCCCGGCGCCGCAGTGCTCGTTCAGCCTGCACCCGACCAGGCGAAGCGGCGCACGGGGTTCACGCTGATCGGTGTGCGCCATCTCCGCCCACAGGGAGCCGTGTGGGTCTGCATCCACACGGGCATCGCCAACCGACTGGCGGGCTCGATGTTGCGCCTCGGCCTGTTGCCCGGTCTGGAGCGCTTCCCTACCGTGCGGCCGGAGGCCACGTGCGGCGACAGCCGGCTGGACTTCCGTTTGGAGGATGATCGAGGCCGCACCGGCTGGGTGGAAGTGAAGTGCGTAACCCTCGCGGTCGAGGAGCAAGCGCGCTTCCCGGACGCGCCCACCGTCCGCGGAGCCCGGCATCTGCGTCAGCTGGCCCGGCTGGCACGGGGCGGCCAGGAGGCTGCTGTGCTCTTCGTCGCCCAGCGAGACGACGTGCGGGCGTTCGCCCCCAACCGGGAGCAGGACCCCGACTTCGCCGACGCCCTCAAGGACGCGAGCGAGGCCGGTGTGGCGGTCCATGCTCTTGCCGCGGCCATGAGTCCGGCCGGTATCGAGGTGGTGCGCTCGTTGCCGGTGCGGCTCGATGCCTGACCGGTCAGGCGCGGAAGGCCCGCACCGTCTCCACGTAGGCGCGCATGTTCGCTTCTGGAGTGGCCCGCGGCACCATCTCCCCGGAGTTGATCAGGTGCCCGCCTTTGTGGCTAACGCTCTCCAGCAGGTTCGCCGTCGCCGAACGGACTTCGTCCTCGCTGCCGAGCTGCAGTACCTGAATGGGGTCGATGTTTCCCATGAGGCAGCTGGGGCCGCCTATCTCGGGGTCGGCCTTGGCGGCGGGTAGGTCGCCGTGCTCGCCCACGCTCACCGCGTCCACACCCAGCCGAGCCATGTGGCGCAGGAAGCGGGGATCATCCTCGCTGGCGTGATAGAACACGAGGAGGCCGATGTCCCGGTAGGCCGCGGCCACCTTCTGCGCCCAGGGGAAGGCATACTCCAGGTAGTGATCGAGCGAAAGCAGGTGCGATCCGGCATTGCAGTCCCCGAACCAGACGGCATGGGCTCCGGCGTCGAACTGCCGGCGGCCGAACTCAATCTGCACCTCGGCGAGGAAGTCCATGGAGTCCTTCAGAAAGTCAGGGTCGTCATAGGGAAGTATCATGCTCGGCGTGAGTCCGTAGAGCAGCCCCACCGAGGAGAAAGGCGCCGCCGTGCGGCCGACTACCAGCTTGTCGTCTCCGAAAGCCTCCCGTACTCGCGCGATGGCTTCCAGGTAGGCTGGGCCACGCCCCTCGTGGCGGAAGTCGGGCACGCGGAGCGAATCCAGTACGGCACGTGTGGGCGCTAGGTAATCGACCGTGGCCCGCAGCACATCACCGCTACCGACGGTTCCTACGCCCAGCATTTCGAACTCGATGCAGTCGTCCACTTGTAGCCAGGCCCAGTCATAGTCGAAGCGGCGAACGCTGTCGATCGCGACGCGAGACATCACCAGGGCGTCCTGGCAGTAGCGTTCGTACACTTCACCGGCCATGCGGACGTCAAACTCCTCGCTCAAAGCCAGGACCGGCATGCATTTCGGCACACCGCCGGCGACGGCCTTCGAGACCCACTGCAACGGCCCCATGCTCCACCCCCAAGATGACGGTTTCGATCACTACGGACTGCCGAACACAGTATAGCGGGGCTGCCGGCCGCGCAGTAGGCGGAAGCGCATGAACCTGGGCATGCTTTGCGCCGGAGGCTCCCGCAAGATATACTCTTTCGGTCTACACGTACTTATCAATGGGGAATCACATGACCAAGCGCACGTACCAACCCAAGGCGCGCCGTCGGTTGCGCCGGCACGGATTCCGTAGTCGTATGGCGACCCGCGCCGGCCGTTCGGTGCTCCAGGCCCGGCGAGCCAAGGGACGTCACCGCCTCGCCGTGAGCGGCTCGCGGAGCTCTGCCTAGGTGTGCAGCGCGCGCGACGCATAGCCAGCGCCGCCGACTTCGCCATCGTTCGTCAGCAGGGCAGGGCCTACCGAGACGCCGGCCTTGTCCTGCTGGTACGAGCGAATGGAGGCGATTGCACCCGGTTCGGCTTCGTTACCAGCAAGCGGCTTGGCGGAGCGGTGGTGCGCAATCGGCTGCGGCGCCTGATGCGGGAGGCGGCTCGCAACTCCGCCGCAGAGATGGAACCGGGCTTCGACGTGGTCGCTATCGCCACCAAGGCGGCGGTAGGACTAGGGTATCAGGAGATACGTGAGTCGTTCCGCTCTCTCTCCCGAAAAGCAGGCCTCATGGTTGACGCGAGTTAGTGCTCGCTTCCTGCTCTCGGTGATCAGCATCTATCGTCGTTACATCAGCCCGCTGAAAGCGCCCTCCTGCCGATTCTACCCAACCTGCTCTGCCTACGCCGAGGAGGCCATTCGGCGCTACGGACCCTGGCGAGGCGGTACGTTGGCCATCCGCAGAGTGGCTCGCTGCCACCCATGGCACCCCGGCGGGCATGATCCGGTTCCCTGAGTTCCGTCAGCCTAGACTGACCGCAAGAGGTATAGCAGTAACATGTGGCAGACCCTCGTAGTAGGGCCGCTCTCATCAGCCCTAACCTTCCTGGCCGAGACGATGGCGGGATGGGGCATCCCCTATTCGTGGGGCTTCGCCATCATCGTCTTCACCCTCTTCATCAAGCTCATCACTCTTCCCCTCGCCATACGGCAGATCGAGTCCACCAAGAGAATGCAGGAACTGCAGCCGAGGCTGCAGGCGCTGCAGAAGAAGTACGCCAGCAACAAAGAGAAGCTGTCGCAAGAGCAGATGGCCCTCTACAAGGAAGCCGGCGTCAACCCCATGGGGGGCTGCCTGCCCTCACTGATCCAGCTGCCGGTGTGGATTGGCCTCTATCAGGCGCTGATCAGCCTGGCCAATGCCGGCATTCTGGCCGGTGGCTTCTTCTGGCTTGGTGACCTCTCCTTCCCCAACACGTCGGTCGGCACCGGCTGGCTCTGGCCCGGCGGTGAGTACTGGCAGGGCTGGGGTCACTTGGCGGCCTATGTGGTACTCCCCGTGCTCACGGTGATAACACAGCTGGTGACGCAGAAGCTGATGTCGCCGCCGTCCACGGATCAGACGCAAGGGGCGATGAACAGCATGATGATGTTCATGCCCTTCATGTTTGGTTTCTTTGCCCTTACCTTCCCCTCCGGCCTGGCGCTGTACTGGGTGACAAACAACTTGTTCACCATGGCCCAGCAGTACCTGCTGGGAGGGAGGAGCAAACCCGTATTGGTTGGCGCCACAGCGGCTGCCGAGGAGTCATCGTCCGCGGATGAGGGACCGGGCGACGATGACAGGCAGACGCCGACTCGGGTGCCACGTCAGACACCCAAGAAGAGAGCGCGAAATGCCAGGAAGCGAAGAAGGAATTGAGGTTGCCGGCCGCACACTAGACGAGGCCGTCGAGAAGGGCCTCGAGCAACTCAACCTACGCCGCGATCAGGTGGACATTCAGATCCTCGCGGACGGAGCGCGCACCCTGCTCGGCTTCCGTCCCGGGCAAGCGCGGGTGCGGCTCA
>JAAYAV010000421.1 GCA_012719195.1 Anaerolineae bacterium
GTCGCCAACTCATCCAGCGGCACCGGGGTCTTGCCCACGTGCACCATCACCGGTAGGCCCAGGAGCTCGGTGGCCGCCACCGCCCGACGGAGCGGCTCCATCCCGCTCTCACCCACGCGCGCCATGTCCTGGCGCACCTTCACGCCCACGATGTGCCGGGGGTAGTCTCGAGCCAGGGCCACGCAGGCGCCCACATCGAGCCAGCGCAGGTCCACACTCTCCCCTAATGCATCGGTGAGCATCCCCATGCCGCTGATGTGGATGAAGGCCTTGGCGTGCAGCCTTGAGGGCTCCAGCACCTGGTGGAGCATGGCCGGCCAGGTGCAGCGCCCCGCCGTCCCTGCGTCCACCGCCGTCGTAACCCCGGTGGCCAGGCAGGCACGGTCCAGGTCCAGCCCGTAGTGCGACACGTGCTCCAGGCCGTGCACGTGGATGTCCACCAGTCCCGGGGTGACGAGCATCCCGTCGGCGTCCACCTCGTGGCGAGCAGCGCCAACGATGGGCGCCGCCACAACCTTGACCACTCCATCCCTGATCGCCACATCGGCAGGGCCGTGGATCCCTTGGCTGGGATCCACTACCGTTCCGCCCCGAATCACCAAGTCGTACATGGATGCCGCTCCTTCGTCTCCTCGGCCGGACGGCGCGACGCCGCTAGCCGTTCTCCAGGCCGCGAGCGCTTCCGCTCCGCTCGGTGTCCAGCGCCAGACCGTAGGCCGCCAACTCGATGCGCACCGTGCGAATCTCGTGGGGTCGGAACTCGACTTGGGCCTCACTGCCACTCCAGCGGACGCGTCCCTCGGGCTTGGGCTCCTCCAGATGGTCTGTCTCCTGCACCAGGGCAACGTCCAGCGGGAAGCTGATCCGCGCCGTGGTCGCCTTCCCGTCGGTCTCGTACAGGCGCAAGATGAGCGCGCCCTTCGTCCATTGGCCCTGCTCCAGCTTCAAGGCGGTGAGCACGACGTTCGCCGGCTCCACTTGAGCCAGCGCCAGTGACTCGGGCAGGGCGACCTTCAGGCCGGGGGCGCCCCAGGGAGAGAGCACGCCGGACCGCTTCATCTCCTGCCGCGTGACCAGGGGCAGGTTGACCTCCAGGCCACGCCGAGTACCCTCGGCCGGCGTCCAATCCGGTCCGTGGGGGAAGAGGGCGTACTCGATCACATGCTCGCCCTCGTCGGCGTTGGGGTCGAGGTCGCCGATGCCGCGCAGCAAGGTGAGGCGCAGGCAGCCGTCGTGATAGTCGTGCCCGTAGACGGCCCGACTCGCCAGCGTGGCTCCCGCCTTGCTTCCCGTCACATCGACCCAACGATGCGCGGGCACTTCCTCGTCCGCTGCCTCGCGCGCAATGCACCCGAACGGAACGCCATAGGTCGCCACCCCGGCCTCCAGTGCCAGAGGGAAGGCAACCTTTAGGGCCGCGTCACGTTCGTACCAGTGACAGGTGGTGCGGAAGAAGACCCCCGGCATGCCGTCGTACAGTGTCACCAGGCGCTCCACGTACGAGTCTCGCAGCCAGCTTTTGGCCGAGACAGTGACGCGTACCGGTCCTCGCTCCACCAGACTCAGCTCCGAGCGCGGCCAGTCGCGCTCCACCTCACCGGTGGGCCAGTAGACCCAAGCGCTGGCGTACTGCGGGTCCTCCTCCAGCAGTTGGAGGGCGTTGCCGCGACCTTGCAGGACGTCCCCTCTTCGCAGCTTGTCCTCGATGGAGGCAACGTCCCCTGTGTCTGGATCGAGCCGCACCTGCAGGTACTGGTTCTCCAGGGCATCGACGCCGGCCCTCAGCCCGGTGGCAGCCTCCTCTCCGCCCCCGTCCTGCAGCCGATAGAGACGGAAGCCCAGTGAGGGTACTGATCTCGCCACAAACACAGCCTTGACCCTGGTCCAGGGGCCGTCGACTCGCTGGTCCAGCACCTGGACTGCCGCAACCTCACCCTCTTCGTCCACCATGACCGGCCGGCGCGGCGTCCGCTTGAGCCTGAACTCCACCTCTGCCGGGGCGGTACGCGTCCAGGGCGTTGGGTTGTAAACTACCACCGGGACTTCGTCGCCACGTGTGTCTATACGCGCCCCCAGTTCGCCCATGGATGTCGCGATCAGCTCATCGAGGTCCCGGCCGAGCTCGGCGTACTCGCGAGCGTTGTCCAGGTACACCGGGCGGCGCGACGTGCCGGGGATGTCGTCATGGAAGGTGTGGCGCAGCACCGACTCCCAGGCGGCATCGTAGTCCACCCGCGGGTAGACGGGCTTGCGCTGTAGCAAGGAGCTAAGCACGCCCAGCCTCTCGGCCGTGAGCAGGCGGTGCTCCAGCTCCCGCAGCTGGCGCTTCGCCCGCGCCTCCGAGGTGAAGGGGCCGCGCGAGAAGTCCAGCAACTCGCCGCAGAAGTGGTACGAGCGCCCGCTGCGCTCCGACTCCTCCTCCATCCGCTGCTCTAGTGTCTGGAAGAAGTCGAGGGCAGTGGTGTGCACGAAGCGAGGGGAGCCCTCCCCGGCCTGCATGTCCGCCAGAGCGTCCAAGTCACCCTGCCGCGGACCGCCGCCGTGGTCGCCCATACCGTAGAGCACCAGCACATCGGTGAGGCCGGTGGTCTCCTCCCAGGCGGGCAGCATCTCCGTCACCGCCGGGGAGAGGGCGATGCCGTAGCCCAGAGGAGCCTTGCAGGTCAGCACCGTCGAGCCGTCCGGACCCTCCCAGACGAACGCCGGTTTGTCGGCCGGAGTGGCACGGATCATGAGCAAGTAGCGGATGCCGCAGCCGGCCATGATGGTGGGCAAGGTGTGAGCGTGGCCGGAGAAGGAATCCGGGCACCAATCCACCGTCATATCGCCGGACCAGCCCTGCGCCTGGGCGAACTGCCGGCCCAGCAGGTAGTGCCGGATGATGCATTCGTCGCCGGTAAGCATGTGGTCGTACTCCGCCCAGCCGCCGACCACAGACCATCGCCCGGCGGCCACGGCCGCCTCAATGCGCCGGAACAGATCGGGATGACGCTGCTGGGTGGCCTGGTACAGGGCCATCTGGCTCTGGACGAAGGTGAACTCCGCGTCGCTCTCCATCAGGTCAAGCACACCCTTGAAGGTGTCGGGGCCGACGCGCTCCACCACCTCGTTGAGCCGCCAACGGTACACGAGGTCTATGTGGGCATTGCCCAACAGGTGTACCGTGAATCGTGACCGGTCCTCGCCCATGCGTTCTACTCCTCTGCTATGCTACCATGCGTCCGCGACGCACAAGACGCAATCATAGACCTGTGGAAACGGTCCGACAATGTGCCTCCACCGCCGGGCCGGAGTGGGAGAGGGGTGTCGTCGAAGCGGGAGTCGGATCTGTACGGGCCAGTGCGGGACTTCTTGGTCGCCCAGGGGTTCGCCGTCCAGGCGGAGGTGAATGGCTGCGACATAGCCGCCAAGCGCGGCGATGACCTGGTGGTCGTGGAGCTGAAGCGGAACCTGTCGCTGAACCTGCTCGCCCAGGCCGTACAGCGCCAGACCATCACCGACTCAGTCTACCTGGCCGTGCCCCGGCCCGCGGGAAGTCTTCGTCGCGGTCCTTGGCGCCGGGCCGTCGGCCTGGTCCGGAGGCTCTGCCTGGGCCTACTCCTCGTGGGCGAGGGCGACCAGCCGGTGGAGGCAGTGTGCCACCCGGTGCCCTACCGGCCTCGGCGAGACCGCCGGCGAAGGAGGGCCATCCTCAGTGAAATCCGCGGCCGCTCCGGAGACTACAACCTTGGCGGCAGCGGCGGGCAGCCCGTCATGACCGCCTACCGGGAACGAGCTCTCGCAATCGCGCTGCGCCTAGCGGAGGCCGGCCCCTGCTCCCCCGCTCAGTTGCGGCGCCTGGGGTGCAATCGCAAGACGCAGTCCATCCTCTACGACAATCACTACGGCTGGTTCGACCACATCGACCGGGGACTGTACGCCCTCTCTCCCAGTGGTCAGCAAGCCCTCAGAGACAACGCGGCGGTGGTCGAGGCGATCCAGGCGGCGGCTGCCGATAACGATCCCGAGCCCGGAACTTAACAGCCCCCGGCCCAAGCCCTATACTCCACCCTCGTCAACGACAGAGATAACGGCGCCACCCTCCGCGGCTTTCCGCCTGCCGGGGCCGGACCCGGATCCTCTGCTACGTGGGCA
>JAAYAV010000063.1 GCA_012719195.1 Anaerolineae bacterium
CGCCGGCAGCGACGGCCGCGCCTCCGTGCGCACCGAAGTGCACACCCCGGTGGGAAACCTCACCGCCCTGGACCGGCCCGCCGGCTTCACCTCCTGGCACGAGGAGCGGCTCTTCCGGTCGCCCGCCGACTACGAGCCCCTGGAGGCGATGATTCGCGACCGCACCTACGAGCCCACCTACGAGAAGGTGGCCCAGCTGCAAGACCTACTCGGTGGAGACGGCCAGGTGCGGGTCGCCATCGGCTATTCGCCTCTGCAGGAGATCATCTACTCGCTGATGGGCCTGGAGGTGTTCGCCATGGAGTGGGCGGACAACCGCGAACGGGTGATGCGGCTCTACGACGCCCTCACCGAGGACCGGCGCAAGATCTACCCAATCGTCGCCCAGTCTCCCGCTCTGACCGCCAACTACGGCGGCAATGTCACCCCCGAGGTGGTGGGAGTGGACCGGTTCGAGCGGCTGATCCTGCCCCATTACGACGAAGCCGCCGAAGTCATGCACCAGCACGGCAAACTCCTCGGGGTCCACTTCGACGCCAACACCCGTCCCCTCGCTCCCGGCATCGCTCGCTCCAAGATAGACTACGTCGAGGCTTTCACGCCGGTGCCCACCTGCGACATGACGGTGGCTGAGGCCCGGGCAGCGTGGCCCGACAAGGCGCTATGGATCAACTTCCCCTCCTCAGTGCACCTGCAGAGCATCGCGGACATCGAGGACATGACCCGGCAGATTCTGCGCGAGGCGGCCCCCGGGCATCGCTTCCTCATCGGCATCACCGAGGACGTGCCCGAGGGGCGCTGGCGGGAGAACTTCGGCGCAATTCTGAGGATCGTGAACAAGCACGGCCGTGTACCCATCGCCGGCTGAGGCGCGGCACTCGGCCTATGAGAGGTAACCCTTGCTTGAGGAACTGAAGCGACAGGTCCTGGAAGCCAACCTGATGCTCCCGCAGTATGGCTTGGTGGCTTGGACCAGCGGCAACGTCAGCGGGCTCGACCCGGAGAGCGGTCTCGTGGCCATCAAGCCGTCGGGCGTGCGCTATGAGCACCTGGCTTTGGAGGACATTGCCCTGGTGGACCTTGAGGGCAACCAGGTCGAGGGACGCCTCCGTCCCTCAGTGGACGCGGCCACTCACCTTTATGTCTACCGACACCGATCAGACATCGGCGGTATGGTGCACACCCACTCCACCTATGCCACCGCCTTCGCCGCCCTCGGCCGCCCCATCGAGCCCTGCCTCACTGCCCTGGCGGACGAGTTCGGCGGCCCAATCCCGGTGGGCGAGTTCGCTCCCATCGGCGGAGAGGAGATCGGCCAGGAGATCCTGCGCTCCATCGGCCACTCGCCCGCCATCCTCATGCGCCAGCACGGCGTCTTCACGGTGGGGCCGTCGGTGGAGGCGGCGCTTAAGGCGGCGGTGATGGTAGAGGACGCCGCCCGCACCCTGTGGGTGGCAATGCAGATTGGTGAGCCGCAGCCGCTGCCCGCCGAGGTAGTTCAGGCGCTACACCAAGCCTACCGCTCCAACTACGGCCAGCGCTAAGTGGAGCGGGGTCCAGCGGCGTCGTGGATGAAGCCGGCATCATCGGGCAGTCGGAACAGCCCCTGGTAGAAGACACGCAGATAGGGCGGCATGAGGTTCATGTCCCCCATGGTGCCGCTGGCAAGCCCGGCGAACATCTCCCAGTCGTTGCTGTCCACCAGCAAGCCCGGCCAGCCTTGGGCGGCGATCCCGTAGACGTAGCCGTGCGCTAGGTCACGGACGCGGCGGTAGCGTGGGTCGGGCTCGTGGGCGGCGCGCACCACAGCCTGCATCAGCGCCTTCTCCTGGCCGAGCCTCCGGAAGTGCCACCAGGCGTGCGCCAACTCGTGGACGGCGGCCTCGTGTTGGGCGCTGAAGAGGCGCACCAAGCGCTGCTGCGGGATCCAGTAGCCTCCGCCGCCGGTGCTACTGGCGTCATCGACCTGAACCGGGATCTCGCGCCGGATCCATCGCGCTGCCTCCGGCGTGAAGCCGTACCGTTCCATCACCTCGGCCACGAACGATCCCTGCCAGCCCGGCCTATGGGCCGCGTCCTCCCCGCGCACCCACCGGACCAGACGCGCCACTGCCCGCCGCAGGCGGGTCCCGCCCCGTCGCACCCCTTCCGCCACTCTAGCTGTGATGGGTACCATACTATGCTATACTCGCGCACAAATGGGGGGAATGTCCAGCGTGGCGGCCGGCTCAGCCGTCGGCGACGCCGGCTTGCCGTCCGGCGGCAAGTCTCCCTGGTGGTGTCCACGGCCGGCTCATTCCCTTCTCGAGGTGTCTGTTGCGCCTGGTTGGCAAGTCCGAGGCTGCCTCCATGGTCGATCTCGTCCTCGATCAGAGGACAGTCGGCATTGGATCGGCCCCCAACAACACCATAGTCCTCGACGACCCGGCGGTGGGGGCACAACACCTTCTCCTGCGGAGACGTGGCGCCGAGTGGATGCTCGAGCCGTTGGACGCGGAACGGCCGGTATATCTGAACGGTATCCGCATCATCGGCAAGCATGCCGTCCGCGCCGGCGATACCTTCGAGGTAGGATCGGGCGTGTTCGAACTCCTGCCTCTGGCAGGCACTGGCCCCGACTCGAAGCACGAGGATGGGTTCAACCGCCGCTTGTGGCTGGGAGCCTCTGCGGGGCTGCTGGTGTCCATGGCGGCCTTCGTGATCGTCTTCTCCTCCGGCCTCTCCAACCGCCTGGTCCTCCCGGGGATCGAGCCCACCGCCACTACGGTGAACCCCGGTACCGCCACCCCGGCGTCTATGCCCACCCCGAACCCAACCCTCAGCCAGGCCGGACCGGCGCCGACGGTGACGACGGCACCCACGGGGCCGCCCGTCACGCCCAGCCCCACCGTCGAGGCCTCGCGCGCCACTATGGAAGCGGCCCTCGCCTCAGCGCCCCACGCGCAGGTGATCACCGCCATGACGGTGGTAGCGGGCTTGGAGGCCGAGGAACGGGAGCAGGCTCTGGCTCGGCTCGAAGCGGCCCGACCGGAAGACTGGCTCGTCGAGGTGCTGAGTACCCCCACCCCCGCGCCGCCTGAGGGGCGCTTGGCGCTGGCACGGTGGCTACCCGAGGCCAATCGCTACGACCTGGTCCTCCATGACGTCGTGGCCGGCACGGAGACGCAACTCATTCCGCACGCCAGCCAGCCGGCCTTCACCGCCGACGGGCAGCGGTTAGCCTACCGCTCCTGGCAAGAGGACGCCTTCGGCCTCTTCGCCGCCAGCGGAGACGGTACCGAGCGCTGGCTTCTCACCCGGGATGCCCACCCCGAGGATATGTGGCCGGCTTGGTCCCCCGACGGGCTCACCGTCGCCTTCGCCAGCAGGCGCCTGGGTGACGACGTCAGCCGGCTCTACATCGTCCCGGCCCAGGGCGGCCCCGCGGCTAACCTCACCTACGGTGAATACGCCGACTGGGCGCCGGATGGTACCCACCTGGCCGTCAAGACCTGCGAGGGGGGTGACTGCGGGATAACGCTGGTGCCGCCCGACGGCAGCGACCGTCTACGCCTCACCACCGATGCCAGCGATGGCGCCCCGGCCTGGTCCCCCAACGGCCTCTACATTGCCTTCCACTCCCACAGAGAGGGCAAGTGGGGCGTCTACGTGATGCGCAACGATGGGAGCGGCCTGCTGCGGCTAACCGAGTCGGACAGCGACGACTGCGTGCCCGTCTGGTCGCCCGACGGACGCTACCTGGCCTTCCGCAGTGACCGGGGCGGCACTTGGGCCGTCTGGGTCGTACCCGCAACCGGCGGCGATGCCGTGCGCCTACTCGACGCTCCCACCCGCCCCGGCGATGAGATCTGGGAGCGGATGTCATGGATACCCTGAGGAGAAGCTCTTGACGGCTAAGCAGAAGCAGCGCTCCACCCGACCGAAACAGGCCACCCGCAGGGCGACCAAGGGTGGGTTCAAGCTGCGGTTCTCGGTGCTGGTCGAGTTCCTCGTCGGACTCATCGGCATCTACGGCATCGGACGTCTGTTGGCCGGCCGGACCAAAGAGGCCCGCATCTTCCTCATCGCCAGTCTGCTGCTCATCGTTCCGCTCGACTTCACGCCGCGACTGATCGGCGATCAGTACGCGCTCTGGGCCCCTTGGTTGGCCAAGTTCGTGCTCAGCGCCCTCAGCGCCGCCCATCTCAACTTCGTTTTGGACCGGGCCTGACCCCTCGCTTCTCGGGAGGTGGGACCATGGAGAGTCTGGTGGGTCGCCGTCTGGGCGACTATGAACTCGTAGAGAGAATCGGCGGGGACGCCACCGGCAGTCTCTACAAGGCATTCCAGTTCTCTCTTGAGCGTCTCGTCGCCATTCGCGTTCTCGATCCTTCCCTGGTCAAGGACTCCGCCTTCCTTGAGCACTACCGCCAGGCCGTGCTCGCCTCCGCCTCCCTCGTCCACCCGCACATCGCCCGCCTGCATGACCTGCGCAGCGAGGCGGACCTGATCTACACCGTTTCCGACTTCGCCGAGGGAGGAAGTCTGCGCGACCGGCTGCAAAGGGGCCCCCTGCCCGCCGAGGAGGCGCTCGAGATGGCAGCCTCCCTCGCCGACGCCCTCTCCTACGCCCACGAACGCGGCGTGGTCCACGGCGGGCTCGATCCGGAGCACGTGCGGTTCGACGCCGCCGGTCATCCTCTCATCGCCGACTTCGGCTTAGCGCTGGCGGCGGGCAAAGCGGGCAGACAGGACCTGCGGCCCGAGTACACGGCGCCGGAACAGGCCCAGGGTCTGGGCTCGGGGCCGCAGACGGACCTCTACGCTCTCGGCCTGGTCCTGTTTGAGTCGCTCACCGGCCGGCCGGCCTTCCGCGGGGACACCCCGCTCAGTGTTCTCTACCAGCAGGTCAATGAACCCTCGCCGGCCCTGGCCTCCCTTGGGGTCCGCTCGGCAGCGACCCAGGACGCTCTCGACATCGCACTGGCCAAG